>NZ_CAWNJO010000049.1:0-168631 GCF_963874835.1 Vibrio sp. V12_P9A6T4
TCATAACAGATAGAAGAATAATCCGAACAAATAGATAACAATAGTGGTTATCACTTAATTAGAGCTATATTTTGAAATAATGATGAAAAGTCACACGCCCAAAAATAAGCGTTTCAAATTTAAACAATTTTCCATTGACGGTGGACAAGCGGGAATGCCTGTCAGTACCGATGGGGTTCTATTAGGCGCGTGGGCTTTCACGCACCATCCCAAAACCATTCTCGATATTGGCACCGGTACTGGGTTATTGGCATTAATGTGCGCACAACGTTTTAGCGATACACAAATTACGGCCATCGATATCGATGCCTTTGCCTTTGAAGCGGCCCAATACAACAGTAATGCTTCTTCATGGGGGCAACGCATACAGGTTTTACAAGGTGATATTTTAGACACCTCTTTTACGCCGTCCTTTGATGCAATTATTTGTAACCCACCCTATTTCAACAGTGGTGAACTGTCTCATGATCCCAAGCGAGCTACTGCTAGGCACACCAATCAACTTGCTCATCACGCTTTATTAGTCAGAGCAAAAAGTCTTCTCAACGATGAGGGGCAAGCTTGTTTTATTTTGCCCGTGTATGAAGGGGAACAATTTATCGAGCAAGCACTCACGCTCGGCTGGCAGCTTAAGCGGTGCTGCACTGTACAACCCAGAGCACACAAACCCGCTCATCGGCTATTGATTGAACTAAGTTTAGCCTCGGCTTCTATGATTGATTCATCGTTGGTCATTCACTCATCAAGTGGTTATAGCGAAGCCTTTATTGCCCTAACTCAAGATTTTTATCTCAAGATGTAGAAATAACATGTGATCCTAATCACCAATCCCCCTATAATGTTCGACCTTAATTTTATAGCCAAATAAGCCTAACGGCTTGTGGAGTACTCACTGTGATCAAAACCTTTGCTGACCTCGATCTTGACCCTTGCATCATTGCGGCCATTGAAGATATGGGCTTTGAACGTCCCACCCAAGTTCAAGCTGAAGCGATCCCACAAGCCCTAGATGGTCGAGATATTCTTGCCTCTGCGCCAACGGGAACCGGTAAAACCGCTGCATTTGTTTTACCCGCGCTACAATATCTTTTAGATTTTCCGCGCAAGCGAGCCGGCCCTGCACGCGTCTTGATTCTGACCCCAACTCGTGAATTGGCGATGCAAGTGGCGGATCAAGCTCGTGAACTGGCGAAGAATACTCGCCTCAATATCGTCACCATCACCGGCGGCGTACAATATCAAGAGCACGCCGACATCTTAGCCAAAACGCAAGATATTGTGGTGGCAACGCCTGGTCGCTTGATGGAATACATTGAAGGCGAGCGTTTTGATTGTCGTGCGATTGAATGGCTTATTTTGGATGAAGCTGACCGCATGCTGGACATGGGCTTTGGCCCAATCGTCGATCGTCTCGCTGCGGAATGTCGCTGGCGTAAACAGACCTTGCTTTTCTCTGCAACACTGGAAGGTCATGGTGTGGAAGGTTTTACTGCCGATCTCTTAAAAGAACCAGCAACAATCAATGCCGATCCTTCTCGTCGTGAACGCAAAAAAATCACTCAATGGTATCACCGCGCCGATACCATGGTGCACAAAGTTGAGCTATTGAAGAAAATCCTCACCGAGCAAGCCGAACGTTCTATCGTGTTTATCAAAACTCGTGAGCGCTTAGCTGATTTGCGTACAGAGCTAGAAAAAGCGCAAATTCCTTGTGCTTGGATTCAAGGCGAAATGCCACAAGATCGTCGCAATAACGCCATTACGCGATTCCGTGAAGGCGCAGTCAACGTACTACTGGCAACCGACGTGGCCGCACGCGGTATTGACTTACCTGACGTAAGTCACGTGATCAACTTTGATATGCCACGTTCAGCGGATGTGTACTTACACCGCATAGGCCGTACGGCTCGTGCTGGTAAAAAAGGCAATGCGATCTCTTTGGTTGAAGCCCATGATCAAGTGATGATGGACCGCGTCGCGCGTTATGTCGATGAGGAGATCAAAGAGCGCTTCATTAAAGATATGCGCCCGCAGCACAAAAAGCCGGTATTCAAAAAGAAAAAGAAAACCGATGACAAAAAAGTCAAAGTGGTTTCGAAGAAGAAAGCGAACAAAAAGAAAAAATAGTGTTCCAATACCACCTATAAAAAAATGCCGATACTGAAATATCGGCATTTTTTATCTTTAACGTTTGAAGAGAGTATCACTCTCTTCAAACTCACCAAGGTTTAATGTTCGCGTGTCGCACGGAACTCCACTTCAGGAAAACGCTCTTTGGCCAGATTCAAATTGACCATAGTCGGCGCGATGTAAGTCAGGTTATCCCCACCATCCAGTGCGATGTTACTTTGGTTTTTGCGCTTAAACTCTTCGAATTTTTTATCATCTGCGCACTCAATCCAACGTGCTGTTGCAACGTTAACACCTTCGTAAATTGCCTCGACGTTGTATTCAGATTTTAAACGAGACACCACCACATCAAACTGCAGCACACCCACTGCACCCACAATCAAATCGTTATTTTGTAGTGGGCGGAAGACTTGAACCGCTCCCTCTTCCGACAACTGTACTAAACCTTTAAGCAGTTGCTTCTGCTTCAGTGGATCGCGCAAGCGAATACGACGGAACAGCTCAGGAGCAAAGTTAGGAATACCTGAGAATTTCAACGATTCACCTTGAGTAAAGGTATCACCAATCTGAATCGTTCCATGGTTATGCAAACCGATAATATCGCCAGCATAAGCATTTTCAGCACGAGAGCGATCGCCCGCCATAAAGGTAACTGCATCAGAAATACTCACTTGCTTACCAATACGCACGTGGTTCATTTTCATGCCTTGGGTATAAGTACCCGACACAATACGCATAAACGCAATACGATCGCGGTGTTTAGGATCCATGTTCGCTTGGATTTTAAACACAAAGCCTGAGAATTTCTCTTCCGTGGCTTCAACAATACGCTCATTAGCTTGACGTGGCATCGGCGCCGGAGCCCACTCAGTTAAACCATGCAGCATATGGTCCACACCAAAGTTACCTAATGCCGTTCCGAAGAAAACAGGGGTCAACTCACCTTTTAAAAACAGCTCTTGATCAAATTCATGAGAAGCACCCAATACCAATTCAAGCTCATCACGCAGCTGAGCGGCAAGGTCATCACCCACGGCCTTATCCAGATCAGGGTTGTTGAGGCCCTTAACAATGCGCTCTTCTTGAATAGTGTGGCCTTGGCCGGTCGCGTACAGAATCGTCTCATCACGGTGAATGTGGTACACGCCTTTAAACTCTTTACCACAACCCACTGGCCATGAAATCGGGGCGCAGGCAATCTTCAGCTCATTCTCCACTTCATCAAGCAATTCCATTGGGTCGCGGATCTCACGGTCCAATTTGTTCATGAAGGTTACAATCGGTGTATCACGTAAGCGAGTCACTTCCATCAGCTTACGAGTACGATCTTCAACACCTTTTGCTGCATCAATCACCATTAAGCACGAGTCAACCGCCGTCAATGTGCGGTAAGTATCTTCCGAGAAGTCTTCGTGCCCTGGAGTATCGAGCAAGTTAACCAAACAATGATTGTAAGGAAATTGCATCACAGAGGTCGTGACCGAAATACCACGCTCTTTTTCCATTTCCATCCAATCTGATTTAGCATGCTGGTTAGAGCCGCGCCCTTTTACCGTTCCCGCTTTTTGAATGGCATTCCCGAATAGCAGAACTTTTTCAGTAATGGTGGTTTTACCCGCATCCGGGTGCGAAATAATAGCGAAGGTTCTACGTTTAGAAACTTCACTCAAAAAAGGAGTATTTGACATGAAACAGGTCTTCTCAATATGCTGATATAAGGGAGAGCCGAAGCGCTTACGCTGATCAGCAGTTCGATTCAAATTTGCGCGGTATTCTCCCCTATATTTGATCTAGGAGCAACTTTCGTCGCTATACAAATCAACAAGAGAATGACGACCTTTCTATTTGTAATTAAATTATCAATAAATATGAGCTATAACTAAAAAGGGCGAAGAGAATAAGCGAGTATTATGCTGATAACCAAACAAAGAAATTCTCTGGCATTTAAACAAGCCAAAACAGTGTTCCTAGTCTCGGTGATCCTTGGGATAGGCTTTAGTTTGTATCATACTTTGCTCGACCTACACCATGAGCAAGCTCGCATTGAAGATCACTACCGTTTTAAACTGCTGCAAAATTATTCAAATGCCAGCCAGGCTGCTTATCACCTCAACAACTTATTAGCCAATCAAGTCGTCTCTAGCCTAATGGTTGACAATGCCATTTATCACGTTGAAATTATTGATGATTTTGGCGATACACTGGCAAAAAAAAGCAGAGAAATTCCAGCGCAGACGGCTTTTATTCGGCTCTTATCGAATTATCTGACACCTGAAATACCCATCTTTAAAACTGACTTGCATCAACCCAATTCGAGTGTGGTGGTAGGTAGCTTAAGTTTTTCCGTCAACGGCTCTTCCATTGCCAAAGAATTTATTGCAAAAACCACACGAGTATTGCTGTTTGATCTCTTTCGAAATGTGTTGCTGACTTCGATCCTTTTAGTCTTTTTTTACTACAAGCTGTCAAAACCCATCACCACGTTAATTTCGTGGGTTCGCTCATTGCAAAACAATCAACGTCCAACACAGCCGCCATTACAACAGCAAAAAAATGAGCTCAGTGAGTTAGCCGGTACTTTCTATACTTTATGGAAAGAGCGAGAGCTCGCGGATGCTAAACTTAACCAATTAGCCTACTACGACACGTTAACTGGCCTTGCTAATCGCAGCTTGCTGCTGCAACTGCTCACTGATGCCATTGATAACAGTATTCGCACCCACACTTCTGGTGTGTTGTTTTACCTTGATCTCGACCGTTTCAAAACGATCAATGATTCACTTGGACACACAACGGGGGATCATTTAATCAAAGCTATCGCCATGCGTATGGATGGCTGGCTTAAACACGATTACACCGCCGCACGCATCGGTGGCGATGAGTTTGCGGTGTTGATTCCTCATCTCTCTCGCCAACAAGCAGAGAAGGTAGCTCAGCAGCTTCTGGCTCTGATTTCCAACCCTTACTCGATTGATGACCACCAGCTTTATTGCACTGTGAGTATTGGTATCTCGATTTTTCCGTCAGTGGGCAAAACCAATATCGATGTCCTTAGACAAGCCGATACAGCGCTTTACCGCGCAAAAGCGAATGGACGCAATAAATACATGTTTTATGAGCCAGAAATGCAGGCTCAAGTCGAATCGTTTCTGGAAATTGAAAAAGGCCTCCATGAAGCCCTCAATACCCAACAGTTAGAACTCTATTACCAACCTCAAGTCGATGAGCGGCACAATATTGTCGGTGTGGAAGCCTTGATCCGCTGGAACCACCCAACCAAAGGTGTATTGCCACCGGGTGTGTTTATGACCATAGCAGAAGAAACGGGGCAAATTATTCCGATTGGAAACTGGATATTAGAGCAAGCGTGCTATCAATACGCCGCTTGGAAGCGCCAAGGAGTATTACCGCCCCATTTTCGCCGTTTAGCCATCAACATCAGTCCGTTGCAGTTTTCTCAAGATTCTTTTGTTGAACACATTAACCATGCAATGCAACAAGCAGGTATTACTGGTGAACATCTTGAATTGGAGATTACTGAAGGGCTATTACTGGAAAATGTAGAAAGTGCGATTCAAAAAATGGTGCAACTTAAAAAAAGTAAGCTGAGCATCTCGATTGATGATTTTGGCACTGGTTATTCATCACTGCGTTACCTCAAACTTTTATCGGTGGATGTGCTCAAAATCGATCGTTCTTTTGTCACTCAATTGCATCTAGATGAGAGTGACCAAGCAATTGTGGATACGATTATTATGATTGCGAAACGTTTAAATTTGGAGGTAATAGCCGAAGGTGTGGAAGAGTGCCAAGAACTCGAAACTCTCAAACAATTGGGTTGTGATCAGTTCCAAGGTTACTTATTTGATAAGCCGTTAACCGCTAAGGAAGTCGTCAAGCGTTTTGCAAGCCCATGCTATCAACTCAATGAACATCAAAAAGATAAGGCGCACCAGAAATAGTTCCGAGACGCCTGACCATGAAAAAACCTGAGTTTGCAAACAATCTGCTGATGGAAAATAAGCTACAAAAAATAGTAGCTCATGATGATCGCATCTTCTGATCCTTTCGGAGTGGGATAGTAGTTCACTCGACGATCGAGCTCATTAAAACCCAGCGATTCGTACAAGCTATAAGCGCGGATGTTACTTTCGCGAACTTCAAGCCACGCACTTTCAGCTTGCGCTTTTTCACAGTAAGTTAAGAAAAACTCCATCAACAATTTTCCGTAACCCTTACCTTGCTGCTGCGGATCTACTGCGATATTCAACAAAGTCACCTCTCCAACAATATTCTGTGCATAAAAATAACCGACAACTTTGCCATCAACCAACATAGCATGGTGGCATGCACCACGACTCGCCAAGTCGCGTACGAGTGATTCAGCCCAAGGGTAACTGTGAGCTTGCTGCTCAATGGACCAAATAGCATCAAGATAAGGAAGTGATAAAGGCACAACATCAATATTCATGGTTTTATGACTCATAAGAACAAATTTGCTGCCACAACGCCCGGCGCAGCTCGGTATTGCCATCTATCTCAACTAGCGGCGGTGACGTTAACACTTTCTGAGCCAACGGGCTTTCTTTCTTTTCACAGCCTGAAAACCACACCCATTCAATGCTGGAGCCTGTTAGTTGGCTAAGAGAGTGAGGCTCAAGATGACACGCCTGACTAATTTCGAGCCCCATACTCTTCAATACTCTTGAAAACAGCAATAGAGCACCTTGTTGCGGGTATTGGTGGGAAACGAGTAATAATCGGCACGCGATCGGCAGCGTCACCGGATCAGGTTGATAGCCAGCCAGCCGCTGTGGATGGATAAGCTCCCAACGCTGGATGCCCATTTCTTGTAAATATTGATTTTCGTGATGTGACATCTGTTTATGACCTCATTGAACATCGCAATCCTAACAAATCAGCGCCAAGACAGAAACCGTTAATCATCCAATGACTCAAGAGCTATGCCCAAACAACTTGAAGTTGCAGGTAGGTGGCAAGTGAATTCATCCCCATGAGCCTAGATAAACGATGTGATTGGGGTGAGCGAACGTAGCCAATACCACGGTAGCTTCAAATGAGAAGGGCATAAAAGTAAACAGGGAGCTCTGGGCTCCCTGTTTTGAATAGAAATACGGTGATTAAAGATCGTTGAACTCTGGGCAATATTCAATGAAACCCGCTCGTCCGCTCAATTCGCCGTCGACTAATGCAACGATCTGAAACGCGCCAGCTGGAACATCCCAACGACAACAAAAATCAGATTTCGCCGCCTCTTTAAAGCCAAAGCGTTGATAATAATCCGGGTCACCCAAAACCACACAAGCTGGATAATCGAACTCAGCCAAACAGATTAACCCCTCTTTTACCAACGAGGTGGCGACACCTTGATTTCGCCACTCTTTTTTCACGGCCAACGGTGCAAGCCCTTGCCAATTTAAGCCTTCACTATTGAGTAAGACCGGGCTAAACATCACATGACCAACGACTTCGCCGTCATCATCACAAGCCACCAAAGAGAGTGTCAAATGGCTGTTTTCCCTTAATGTCATGACCAAATTAGCTTCAGCATCTGTCTCAAAGGCTGATTTTAATAAGCGGTCAATCGCTAAGATATCCGCTGGCGCTTCAGTTCGAATAAGCATTCATTACCTCATTTTGTGTCACTGGCGATTGTACGCCCTTATGCACAAAATCTGCTAGCTGATTTATTAACATCTGGAACGGTTTTGGTAAAAGCTCTAGGTCAACACTGTCCATCAGATTCTTCACCTCTAACCCCAGTTCGGTATCCCCTTCAATGGAGAGTCGACGTTGAAAGAACAGCGTATCAGGATCTTCTTTTCGACCAGCAATCAACACCATATCATTTAGGTTACCGCTAAAGCTGACATCTTCCACTTCCGTCTTATCAGACACAACAAGTTGTTCCGCTTGATAGCTGATATACCAATTCAAATTCAAATCGCGAATTGAAACCTTTAACCATTTCCCATCAAGAAATTCAAAGTCACCTTCTTGCAAAGCCTCATGAAATATAGTTTTCAACCCTTCTAGCAAGGCTTTTTTTTGTACAACTTGCGGTAAGAAGTGGACTGGGGATCGCAAAATTGAAGCGGCGTTTTGAACTAGTTGAGTACGAATCTTGTGAATCACGAGCGTTATCCGTTACTTTGTAATGCAATAGTACCTAATCATAATGGATGTGGGGGTGCAAATTCCTGTGATGCATCAAAAAACGTACATTGTTTGAGAACCTTTTCTAGCTTAGTAATCAAAGTTATAGTTAATGTGTTACTTACGTTGTAACATCCTCATGAATATAAGTGCTCTGGAGAGTGGTAGTAGCTTGATGCCTTCGCAACATTTACAACATTGGTTTGCAAAAATCACGTCGAACAGTCCGTTCTTTTTTGCCATCTTGAACGACCAACATAACTATGTGATGGTCAATGAACGTTATTGTGATATTGCAGGGCTGAGCACAACCGAATTGGTTGGAATGAATGACTCACAAATTCTGGGTGAGCATTTCTACCGCCATCTCAAACCTTATTATGAACGGGCATTTCAAGGAGAAACGCTTGAGACCGAACTGACGCTTCACGAGATCGATTTAGAAACGAGTTTGCATTTCTCTTTATCACCTATCATGGGTGATAAAAAAGTCGAAAATATTGTGTTTCACGCCATCGACACCTCCGAAAAACAGATCCTCATTCGCTCATTAGAAGAGTCGGAAAATAAGTTTTCAACCTTGACTAGCTTGCTTCCCGATGGATTGTTGCTGGTCGATGACGACTGCATTATCTCTGCTAACCCCGCATCGGCTCGTTTACTCGGTTTTGAAAATACCTCAGAGCTTCTTGGTGAAGAGTTATCGCGCTTGTTTGTTGATGAAAAAAGTAAAACCGTATTCAGCTCTCCACTCAGCTTATTACTCGCAGGGGCGCCGTTGGTCTGCCTCACTGGGCCAAAGTGTGGCTTTGAACGTAAAGTTCAACTGCACGCTGGAGCCACTGTCGTGCTGGGCAACAGCTCACAACTGATTTTGATTCAAGATGCAGAAGATGCACCTAAGCAGTTGTCTTCGACTATGCATGCCGATATCCACATTGACTCTCTGACTAACTTGTATAACCGTTTTGGTTTCACTAAACGTTTAGAACAGTTCATTCAAAATGAAACACCCCTTGTGATGCTCTATTTAGACATTGATAACTTTAAAAACATCAATGACTCTTTAGGCCATCATATTGGCGATAAAGTCATTAAAGAGGTCTCAGCACGGCTGAAACGTTTACTACCGCAACAAGCGATTGTGGGCCACCTTGGCGGCGATGAATTTGGACTAATACTGCCTGATCCTGAAAATAGTCGCGCCGCTGAAATGTTGGCTGAACGCATCATTTCTTTGATTAACCAACCGTTTGATCTGCACCATTTCAGTAAACGCTTAGCCTGCTCCATAGGTAGTGTCGCCTACCCTGGTGACGGTAGCGATGCACGCGTATTGTTGCAAAACGCCGATACGGCGATGTATGAAGCCAAAGATCGTGGTAGAAACCGTCTGATTAAGTTCAACGATCAAATGAACAAAGAAGCGCGCATGCGCTTATGGCTTGAAATTGAACTGCAAAAAGCGCTGCAACAAAATGGCCTTGAAGTGTGGTATCAACCGAAAGTAAATGCTCGCGACTTCAGCATCAATGGTGCGGAAGCTTTGGTGCGCTGGAAACACCCTGTGGAAGGGTATATCAACCCGGGCGCTTTTATCCCTGTCGCGGAAAAAGCTGGGCTGATTGAACATTTAGGCCGAGTGGTGATGCGTGATGTCTTCTCGACCGTAAAACGCTGGAAGCTGCAAGGTATTTTACCAGGTCGCGTGGCGATCAATTTATCGCCCGAACAGTTTTGTAACCCGAAGCTGATTGATTATATGGAAAAACTGCTTCGTACCACGGAGCTTGATCCAAACTGCATCACATTTGAACTGACCGAAAGTGCCGTCATGAGCGACAGCGAACACACCTTGCAAATGTTAAATGCGATCAAAAAACTGGGATTTTCGCTCTCCATTGACGACTTTGGCACGGGGTACTCCTCGCTCTCTTATCTCGCTCGCTTCCCGATTGATGAACTTAAAATTGACCGCGCTTTCATAACGGATATCGACACACTTCCTAAACAAATCACCGTCATTGAAAACATCATCAATTTAGGAAAATCACTCAACTTAACGGTCGTTGCCGAAGGTGTGGAAACTCAACAACAAGCCACGCTACTCTCTAATCTCAACTGTAACTCAATTCAAGGTTTCCATTTTTATCGGCCACAACCGAGGCAGGAAGTCGAAGAGTTATTCGTTCAAAATCGTCGTCATCGTTCTACTCCCAAATAAGTAAATCTCGTTTATTCGCCCCAAACCTGCCTTACATCAAATTTGCTATTCATAATGCTTCATAAAATACCACTACTTTCCCTTAGATATCGTACGGATCAATGGAACTTTTATGTCCTGCAGGTAACCTGCCTGCTCTAAAAACAGCGATCGATTGTGGTGCAGATGCGGTTTATATCGGCTTCAAAGATGATACCAATGCTCGCCACTTTGCTGGCCTTAATTTCGCAGGTAAGAAGTTAGATAAAGCGGTGCAATATGTTCATGATCACCATAAAAAAATTCATGTCGCGTTAAATACCTTCGCCCACCCTAATGGCTTCGAGCGTTGGACTCACGCCGTCGATAATGCCGCCAGTTTAGGCGTGGATGCGTTGATCATCGCCGATATCGCGGTATTGGATTATGCCGCTAACCGATATCCAGATCTGGAACTGCATCTTTCTGTGCAAGCCTCCGCCACCAACGTCGCCGCTATCGAGTTTTATAAACAAAATTTCAATATAAAACGAGTGGTGTTACCACGAGTGCTATCAATCCATCAAGTCAAACAGCTCTCACGTAATATGATGAGTGACGTCGAGCTTGAAGTATTTGCCTTTGGCAGCTTATGTATTATGTCTGAAGGGCGCTGTTATCTCTCTTCCTATATGACGGGAGAATCACCCAATACTGTCGGAGCCTGTTCGCCCGCGAAGTATGTCCGCTGGCAAGAAACGGACTCAGGTTTGGAATCTCGCTTAAACGAAATTTTGATTGATAAATACGCAGCCGGAGAAAATGCAGGCTACCCAACCTTGTGCAAAGGTCGTTTTGAAGCGCAGATCGATGGGCAACCTAAACGCTACCACGCACTGGAAGAACCAACCAGTTTAAATACGTTATCACTATTACCAGAACTGTTTGCAGCCAACGTTGCTTCCGTCAAAATTGAAGGTCGCCAACGTAGCCCTGCATATGTGGAGCAAGTGACTAAAACCTGGCGAGCGGCGATTGATCGCTACCAAGCAAATCCACAAGCCTACCAAGTAGAAACGGCTTGGAATACCGCCTTAGCCAACGTTTCTGAAGGCACGCAAACGACACTCGGCGCGTACCATCGCCAATGGCAATAAGAGAATGGAGAAGAGAATGAAATATGCGCTGGGTCCTTTACTCTATTTCTGGCCCAAACAAGAGGTAGAAATTTTTTATCAACAGGCAATCAATAGCCCTGCTGATGTGATCTATTTGGGTGAATCGGTCTGCTCCAAGCGACGTGAGATAAAACCACAACACTGGTTTGAGATCGCCAAAGCGCTTTCACAAGCGGGTAAACAGGTTGTGATCTCAACCATGGCGCTACTGGAAGCGCCGAGCGAAATCAATGTGATGAAAAAGTATATTGAGAATGGCGATTTTGCGATTGAAGCCAATGACGTTTCGGCGATTCAACTCGCCAGTGAAAAACGCCTTCCTTTTGTGGTTGGGCCCGCCGTGAATGCTTACAACGCGCGCACACTGCAACTGTTCCTAAAGCAAGGGATGATCCGTTGGTGCATGCCTGTTGAACTCTCCCGTGATTGGCTAATCAATGTATTGCAACAATGTGATGAGCTTGGTATCAAAAACCAGTTTGAAGTAGAAGTTTTTAGCCACGGATACCTGCCACTGGCTTACTCCGCACGCTGCTTTACCGCACGGGCCGAAAACCGCGCGAAGGATGAATGTGAGACTTGTTGTATCAAGTATCCAACCGGAATTCAGGTTCACAGCCAAGAAGGCCAAGCGGTATTTAACCTCAACGGTATCCAAACCCAATCGGGCTATTGCTATAACCTTGCTAATGATTTGCCAAGCATGGCGGGATTGGTCGATGTCGTTCGTTTAAGCCCACTTGGTCTTGAGACATTCGAACATCTGTCGCAGTTCAAGGCCAATGAAAAAGGAGAGCATCCCTCCCCTTTAACCAATCACCAATGTAACGGCTATTGGCACCAATTACCGGGCCTAGCGATTCAACAAAGCTGAGCGTAGCCTCCCCCTAGAGACAAGGGGGAGGCTCTTGTTAAGCGAACACGGTTTGCTTTGCGTTATCACAAGGTAGTGCACGCAAATCTCGCCACAACATCAAACCCACCACCAAACTTAACGCAATATTGGAAATGGGGAAGGCAATCCACACACCAGTCACACCATATAACTTAGGTAACAAATACAAGAACGGTAGTTGGATCGCCATATTACCAATGGTGACAAACATCGCCTTACTGCCGCGATTGGTCGCTTGATAAAAGGCGGCGGCGACAACTAAAAATCCATCCAAAAACAGCGCGAACATATGCAGTTTTAAGCCCAGTACAGCGCTTGCCATCAATTGCGGGTCAGTTGAATTGAAGACCGCAACAACCTGAGTGGAAAACAAGTTCAGCAGCACCACAAAACCCAGCCCGCCAAGCACAGCAATGCTCATTGCAATTTTGAGCAGTTTTCTAATATGAAGATAGTTTTTGGCACCATAATTGAAGCTAACTAACGGCTGCATACCATTCGCGATGCCCTCTGCCGTTAAGTAATAAACCGTGACGATATAGCCTAATATCGCGTATGCCCCAACAAGTACTGCGCTGCCATAGTGAGCAAATAGACTGTTGTGCACCGCCACCATCATCGAACCGTAGGCATACATAAAAAAGCTTGAAGTACCAATCGCAACAATCTTAGGTAACAACGACCATTGCACCCTCATCACCGAGAGTGACAGCTGCAACTTGGCTCGCGTCGAAAAGAAATAGCCTATGCCCAATACAGTCACACTTAATTGTGCGAGTGCCGTTGCTATGGCGGCACCAGTAAGTTCCCAATGTAAAACGGCAATAAACAGATAATCAAAGAGAATATTGATTATCGCACCACTCACCATCAGCAATGTGGCTAAATTAGGGCTGTCGTCGTTTCGTAACAAGAAAGGCATCGCAATAGAGCCAAGCGTAAAGACACAAGCGATCACTAATACCTGCAAATATTGCAAGCCAAGTTCGTAGACTCGTCCTTCAACGCCTTGCCACGCAATGAAATCGTCCGCAAGAAACCATAGAATTGTCGCCACCACGGGAGCTAGCATCACAAGCAACAATAGGCCAGTAGCAAGCACTTGCTTGGCTGCCGCCATGTTCCCTTCACCTTGCTTGATCGAAGCCAGAGCACCAGTTCCTACGCCCACCAACATGCCAAGCCCTAAAATAAAGCCAATAATAGGCCACGCAACGTTAATGCCCGCCAATCCCTCAGCACCAACATAATGACCAATAAAAATACCATCCACCACTTGATACAAGCCATTGACTAACATAGCTGCCACGGTCGGAATGGTATAGCGCCAAAATTGGCGGTAAATTGAATTTTTCATAACAGACACCATAGTTAGCAAAGCTAACTATATAAGTAAATTAAAGTAATACTTTGGATAACAACATATTAAAACACAGTGCTTCTTCTTCCGAGAGATGCTTAGTCACTTGCTCTGCGACAACAGCGTACACTTTCGCTTCATCCGCTAAATGCTCACGCGCAGTATCGGTGAGAGAAACTCGGTAAGAACGCGCATCATCTTGGCATTGTGCCGTCTGAACTAACCCTTTATTTTTAAGCCTTTTAACCATATTTGATACCGATGGTTTACTCACTTCCATCTCATTAGCTAAATCAGTTAAGCGCAGTGGCAAAGAAGAGCTTTGAATCACTTTAAGGTAATCATATTCATTAAAGCTCAATTGTGAAATGGGATCAGCTTTGCTATACCGACGCCAGATTTTGGCACTAAAACGCTCTAATTTTTCTAAGTTAGCTTCTAGTTTCACTGTTTTTCAAATTAAAATGGTTATCAAGGCTAACTATTTTATGGATCTTTAGATCGTTAAGCAACAAAAAAGCCGCTGAAAAAGTCAGCGGCTTTAAGGAAAAGGATATAATAAGGTACTTATTGCTGAGACTCTGGCTGCTCAGCTTTCGCCTTAGCTAAATAGTCGGCTCTTACTTGCTGGAAAATTTTCCCCAATTCAAGATAAGCGTATCGATGCTCAACATATTCGTAGACGTTAAATGACAACGCAAGCTTGTACAAGGCGATCGCGTGCGCGTAATTTCCCTCTTGTTGATAACGCTTAGCGAGATAAAAATAGACCTCAGTTAAACGCTGTGCTTGTATCGCATTACCGCTGCCTTCTTCTAAGATCATCTTAAAAGCTTGCTCTTCCGATATCTCCTTAAGCGTTAACGCAACCAAGAGCCATCCCCATTGATCATCTCGAACTTTATAGCGATTGAAGAGATCCACACGTGCCTGCAAAGGCTCGCTTTCACTTTGAATAATATATAGCCACAATGCACGAAAGGGATCGCTAGGGTCATGTTGATAATGTGCACGAATCTCTTCCAGCGCAAGTTCTGTACGGTCGCCGTAATAAAGTGCGATGGCTCTGTTACGCTCAGCGTAAAAATTGTCAGGTTCAAGTTCTAATGTCGAATCAAATGCCTCATAAGCGGCATCAAACTCTGCAACTTGCGTGTAATACACGCCTAATAAATTAAAGATATCAGGCTGCGCCGGGTTAAGCGCGAGTGACTGCTCAAAATCTAAACGAGCTAAAGTGCGTAGCCCAACACTGTCGTAGTTGTTACCACGCTCATAAAACATTTTGGCCCGCACATCATCAGGCAGATCAGTACGTTGTAGCAGTTGCGTCAAACGCGCTATCTGAACTTGTTGCTGTAATGAAGACTGCAATGGCACTGCCATCGGAGGGTATACCCATTGACTTTGATTGTCATTTTGAGTTGACGCGCAGCCCGACATTATCAGTATCAAAGCACTCAATGCGGCCGTTGGAAACCATTTCACAAATAAAACTCCTGTGTACCCCAAAGCCCAAGATAAGTGGGTGTATCGCATTAATATAGGCATGAAAAAGGGAGCGAATAACGCTCCCTTTATATCATGCTTTATGTTGAAAAGGCGACTAAAGCGCCGTGCTTCTCAAGCTTAAAGTGGCCTTATTCAGCCGTTGGTGCTGCAACAACTTCTTCAGCTGGTTTCTCTACCGCTTCTTTCATGCTTAGACGAACACGGCCTTGGCGGTCGATTTCAAGTACTTTAACTTGAACTTCTTGGCCTTCTTTCAAGTAATCAGACACTTTCTCGATGCGTTGATCCGCGATTTGAGAAATGTGTACTAGACCATCTTTACCAGGAAGAATGTTAACGAACGCGCCAAAATCAGCCAGACGAGCGACCTTACCAGTATAGATAGCGCCGACTTCAACTTCAGCCGTGATCTCTTCAATGCGACGAATCGCTTCTTTAGCTTGAGCGCTATCGGTTGCCGCAATCTTGATTGTACCGTCATCTTCGATTTCGATGGTTGTGCCCGTCTCTTCAGTTAGAGCACGGATCACAGCACCACCTTTACCGATCACGTCTTTGATTTTCTCAGAGCTGATCTTCATGGTGTAAATGCGTGGTGCAAATTCAGAAATCTCAGCACGAGCACCAGAGATCGCTTGATCCATCACAGAAAGGATATGCTTACGTGCACCTTGTGCTTGGTTTAGCGCAATTTGCATGATCTCTTTGGTGATACCTTCGATCTTAATGTCCATTTGCAGTGCAGTGATACCTTGGTTAGTACCCGCTACTTTAAAGTCCATGTCACCTAGGTGATCTTCATCACCAAGAATGTCAGAAAGAACAACGAAATCATCGCCTTCTTTAACAAGACCCATTGCAATACCTGCAACTGAAGACTTGATTGGTACACCTGCATCCATCAGAGCAAGAGAAGTACCACATACCGAAGCCATTGAAGATGAACCGTTAGATTCTGTGATTTCTGATACGACACGAACTGTGTATGGGAACTCTTCCACTGAAGGCATAACAGCAGCGATACCACGCTTAGCCAGTTTACCGTGGCCGATTTCACGACGCTTAGGAGAGCCTACAAAACCAGTTTCGCCCACACAGTATGGAGGGAAGTTGTAGTGTAGTAGGAAGTTATCTTTACGCTCACCTGTTAGCTCATCGATGATTTGAGCATCACGCTGAGTACCAAGAGTAGCGGTTACGATTGCCTGAGTTTCACCACGAGTAAATAGTGCAGAACCGTGAGTACGAGGAAGAATACCAGTGCGTACGTCTAGCGCACGAACCATGTCTTTTTCACGACCGTCAATACGTGGGTTGCCAGCAATAATGCTACGACGTACAACCGTCTTCTCTAGATCGTGGAAGATAGTGTGGATTTCTTTCGCATTTGCTTCAGGATCTTCAGCAAGAATTACTTTGTTTACTTCAGCAGCAATTTCATGAATACGGTCGTAACGAGCCATTTTTTCAGTGATTTTGTAAGCTTCAACAAGCTTAGCTTCTGCTAGTTCAGCGATCTTACTGTTAAGTACTGTGTTCTCTTGAGGAGCAACCCAATCCCAAGCTGGAGTGGCAACTTCAGCAGCAAATTCATTGATCGCTTTAATCACAGCTTGTTGTTGGTCGTGGCCGTAAACAACCGCTGCTAGCATTTCTTCTTCAGTTAGGTTATCCGCTTCTGACTCAACCATCAGTACCGCGTTGTCTGTACCTGCAACCACAAGATCAAGACGAGATACTGCAAGCTCGGTCATGCTTGGGTTAAGCACTAATTGACCATCAATGTGACCCACGCGCGCCGCGCCAATAGGACCATTGAATGGAATACCAGAGATAGCAAGTGCTGCTGAAGTACCAATCATAGTTACGATGTCAGGTTGAACGTCTGGGTTTACAGACATCACTGTCGCGATGACTTGAACTTCATTTTTAAATGCATTAGGGAAAAGAGGACGAATTGGGCGGTCAATCAGACGCGCAGTCAAAGTTTCGCCTTCTGATGGACGACCTTCACGCTTGAAGAAGCCACCTGGAATTTTACCCGCTGCGTAAGTACGCTCTTGGTAGTTAACAGTAAGAGGGAAGAAGTCTTGACCTTCTACTGCTTCTTTTTTACCAACAACAGAAACGAATACCGCGGTATCGTTCATAGTGACCATAACGGCCGATGTAGCTTGGCGTGCGATAACGCCGGTTTCTAGAGTGACGGTATGATTACCGTATTGGAATGATTTCACTACTGGTTTATCAAACATTGTTTATCCTTGCTCTAGAGTTACCTCTAGATTGAATGAAATAACACTCAAGACATTACGAATCGCGACTAGTAAAAATAGGCTCTATATCACGGGAAACAAAGCGTTGGGCTTGCCGCTCCCACTGGTATCTGAACGCTACTTTTAATAGCCGCGACCTGCTGGCCGACTTCGGTGACTGTAATGCTATGAGTATGAAGCGTTAAAGTACATACAACACACTTTAACGGCGGGTAGTATAGCGACTTAGGAGAGATTGTGCCAAATTTAGATAACAAAAAAGGGGCTAAAAGCCCCTTTTCTGAACAAACTGATCTTAGCGACGTAGCTCAAGACGTTTGATTAGGTCTTGGTAACGACCTAAATCTTTACCTTTTAGGTAGTCTAGAAGCTTACGACGGCTTGAAACCATACGTAGTAGACCACGACGGCTGTGGTGATCGCCTTTGTGAGTTTTGAAGTGACCTTGTAGGTGGTTGATAGAAGCAGTTAGTAGTGCTACTTGTACTTCTGGTGAACCAGTGTCGCCTTCGCCACGTGCGTATTCAGCAACGATTGCCGCTTTAGTTTCTGCATTCAGAGACATAATGCTCTCCTAATAAGAGTAAGTTTAAAGGTGTAGCAGCCAATCTCTGATTCAGCCGCTACGCGAAGCCGGGATTATAGGGAAATCCCCAACGTTAAGCAATAGCTATTTAAAGCGACTCTCCGTCTCTAAAAACGACCAATCGCTTAGGCGCAACACGACCATCTTGGTCAATTTCACCCACACCGATAAAGAGTTTCTCTTCACCCATGGTCATGCGCACTGTGCCATCAAGTGGCACACCCAACACTTGCACTGGTTGGCCATGTTGTACCATGTCTGCCAACTCAGGAATAAGGTTAACTTCCGGCAAATCTTGCACCGCACTGTCCATTGGCATCAATAACGAGTCCAACACATTTTTCGGTGCGACATCATCACGCAGCGCCTGTTGCAGCAATGCATCAAGTTGATCTAAAGTCACCATTTTCTCATATGGGTACTTCGCGACCGCAGTACGACGCAGCATGGTCACATGTGCGCCACAACCAAGCATTTCACCTAAGTCATCCACGATGGTACGGATATACGTGCCTTTCGAACAGTGCACATCCATTTCAACTTCATCACCTTCGAAACGGATCAATTCAATATCATAGACAGTGATTTTTCGAGATTCGCGCGGAATATCAATGCCTTCACGAGCGTATTCATATAGAGGACGGCCTTGATATTTCAGTGCAGAAAACATTGACGGTATTTGGTCGGTTTCACCACGAAAACGCTCGATGCACTCTCGCAGGGTATTTAATTGCACATTGACAGGGCGTGTTTCCACTACCTCTCCGTCTGAATCAGAGGTATTGGTTCGCTCACCCAGTTTTGCAATGACTCGATAACGCTTATCTGAATCAAGTAAAAACTGAGAGAATTTTGTCGCTTCACCAAGGCAAATAGGCAACATTCCTGTTGCCAAAGGATCGAGCGCGCCAGTGTGTCCGGCTTTTTCTGCAAAATAAATACGTTTTACTTTTTGTAAGGCATCATTCGAGGAGATACCCGTTGGCTTATCCAGTAAAATTACCCCGTTAATTGGGCGACCTTTACGACGACGAGCCATCTATTCATTCCCTTCTTCAGCAGACGCTTCATCTTCACGTCCTGCATCTTTCTGTCTGCGCTTATCATTGCTGACCACTTCAGTCACCAAGTTGGACATGCGCATACCTTCAACCAAAGTATTGTCATAAGTGAAGCGAATTTCTGGTGTCAAACGTAAGCGAATACGTTTGCCAAGCATCATGCGGATATGAACTTCATGCTCTTTTAACGCAGCTAAGCAGCTTTCTGGGGTCTGCTCACCAACGCATAGAAACGTCACAAACACTTTTGCATAAGCAAGGTCACGTGACACTTCGACTTCTGAAATAGTCACCATACCTAAGCGTGAGTCGCGGACTTCACGTTGTATGATCATAGCGAGTTCTTTTTGCAGCTGTTGGGATACGCGCTGCGTGCGGCTAAATTCTTTTGACATATCTTTTCTCACATATAGAAAGAATGGGGGGATGGTTCAACCCAGCCCCCCATGGTGTATTCAACAACCGATTACTGTCTATTTCAATACAGCAACGTCAGTCAATTAATCCAGTGTACGTTTAATTTCCACTGTTTCGAAGACTTCGATTTGGTCACCAACGCGAACATCATTGTAGTTCTTAACGCCGATACCACATTCGTAGCCATTCTTCACTTCTTGCACGTCATCTTTAAAGCGACGTAGTGACTCAAGTTCACCTTCGTAGATAACCACGTTATCACGTAGAACACGGATAGGGCTATTACGTTTGATAACGCCTTCAGTCACCATACAACCAGCAACTGCGCCTAGTTTAGGTGATTTGAATACTTCACGAACCTGAGCAAGACCAATGATCTCTTGCTTAAACTCTGGTGCTAGCATGCCGCTCATGGCCGCTTTTACTTCATCAATCAATTGATAAATGATTGAGTAGTAACGTAGGTCTAAGTTTTCAGATTCGATAGTACGACGAGCTGATGCATCAGCACGAACGTTAAAGCCAAGTACGATAGCGTTAGAAGCTGCTGCAAGTACTGCGTCAGTTTCTGTGATACCACCCACACCAGAACCCACGATGTTCACTTTCACTTCATCAGTTGAAAGGTTACGCAGTGAATCAGCAATGGCTTCAACCGAACCTTGAACGTCTGCTTTTAGTACCACGTTCAGTTCAGCCACTTCGCCCGCTGTCATGTTAGAGAACATGTTTTCGAGCTTAGATTTCTGCTGACGTGCAAGCTTCACATCACGGAATTTTCCTTGACGATAATTTGCCACTTCACGTGCTTTACGCTCATCACGTACCACTGTTGCTTCATCACCGGCAGCTGGAACACCAGACAAACCTAGAATTTCAACAGGAATTGATGGGCCCGCTTCCGTAACTTCGTTACCAGTTTCGTCGCGCATCGCACGAACACGGCCATATTCTTGACCACACAGTACGATGTCGCCTTTGCGTAGTGTTCCTGATTGAACCAGAACGGTTGCCACAGGACCACGGCCTTTATCAAGACGAGACTCAACTACCACACCAGACGCCATACCATCTTTAACAGCATGAAGCTCAAGAACTTCAGCTTGAAGTAGGATAGCTTCTAGTAGGCCTTCAATATTGGTTCCCTGTTTCGCAGAGATGTGAACAAACATGTTCTCACCGCCCCACTCTTCAGGAATGATGTTGTGTTGAGCAAGCTCATTTTTCACGCCATCTGGGTTCGCGCCATCTTTATCGATTTTGTTCACTGCAACGATAAGTGGCACATTAGCCGCTTTCGCATGTTGAATCGCTTCAACCGTTTGTGGCATTACGCCATCATCTGCTGCAACAACCAATACAACGATATCTGTCGCTTGAGCACCACGAGCACGCATTGAAGTAAACGCAGCGTGTCCAGGAGTATCAAGGAAGGTGATCATACCGTTTGGTGTTTCAACGTGGTAAGCACCAATGTGCTGAGTAATACCACCGGCCTCGCCTGATGCAACGTGTGTGCGACGGATGTAATCAAGTGTTGATGTCTTACCGTGGTCAACGTGGCCCATGATGGTCACAACTGGCGCACGAGGCACTGCTTCAAACTTGTTATCACGGTCAGAAAGGATCGCTTCTTCCAGTTCATTCTCTTTGCGGATGAGAACTTTATGACCCATTTCTTCAGCGACTAATTGCGCGGTTTCTTGGTCGATCACTTGGTTGATGGTTGCCATTGCGCCCATCTTCATCATCACTTTGATAACTTCAGTTGCTTTCACTGACATTTTGTTTGCCAGTTCCGAAAGAACAATCGTTTCACCGATCACAACATCTTGCTTAGCGACAACCGCTGTTTTATCAAAACCATGTTGCATCGATGCAGGTTTAGCCATACGACCTTTACGAGCTTTGCCTCGGCGCGTACCGCGCTCTTGCTTATCATCCTGAGATGAGATTTTGCTCTTATTAGCTTTCGTAGATTTACGGCTAGCACCTTCTTCACGGCGATCTGCTTCATCTTCGGCTTCACGTGCATACGTTGAAGTCGTAACATGGTAATCTGTATTTTCTTCCATACTACCCTTTTTCTCTTCTTCAGCAGACCAACGCTCTTTATTCTTCTCAGCCAATTCACGTGCTATTTCTAGCTGGCGCTGACTTTCCTCTTCAGCTTTACGTAATGCTTCGGCTTCTTGACGACGTTTAAGCTCTTCGGCTTCTTTTCGCGCTGCTTCTTGCTTCATTTTATTTTCAGCAGAAAGTTCTGGTTTCACTGCAGAACGTTTTGCTTTCTCATCCGCGTTAGCTGTTGCATTCGTTTGTGCTTCAACCTTCGCTTTCTCTTGTGCCTCACGCTTCGCTTTTTCTTCGGCTTCACGCTTTGCTTTTTCTTCGGCTTCGCGCTCTGCTTTTGCTTGTGCTTCACGCGCTGCTAATTCTTGTGCTTCACGTTGCGCGGCTTCTTCCGCTTCACGTGTTGCTTCATCGTCTACTGCACTGCGCTTAACGTAGGTACGTTTTTTACGCACTTCAACTTGAACATTCTTACTTTTGCCGCCGCCGGCATTGACGCTCAATGTGCTGCGTGTTTTTCGCTGCAACGTCAAACGAGTCGGCTCTGAGTCACCAGTGGTATCACCATGCTCTTTTCTAAGATGTGACAATAGCTTGTGCTTTTCGTCATCAGAAACGTTATCAGAACTCGTTTTGTTCATGCCTGCATCAGCAAGTTGTTCTAACAAGCGGTCAACTGGCGTACCAATTTCTTCACTCAGTGCTTTAACTGTAAGTTGTGTCATGCCGCTCTCTCCCCTTGCTGAGAATTATTCTTCTTCGCTAAACCAACAAATATTGCGCGCTGCCATGATCAGTTGACCTGCGCGTTCTTCTGTTAGACCTTCAATATTTTCGAGGTCATCAATACCTTGGTCAGCAAGATCTTCTAATGTGACTATGCCTTTCGCTGCGAGTTTAAAGGCCATTTCACGCTCTAAACCTTCTAGTGCGAGCAGATCTTCTGCTGGCTCTAGCCCTTCAAAAGACTCTTCTTGTGCTAGCGCAATCGTGGTCAACGCATTCTTCGCGCGAGTACGCAATGCTTCGATGATATCTTCATCTAGGCCGTCAACTTCAAGTAGCTCTGCAACTGGTACATAAGCCACTTCTTCAAGCGTTGAGAAGCCTTCTTCAACCAATAACTCAGCGAAGTCTTGCTCAATATCAAGATACTTCATGAAGTTTTCAATAGAAGCCATCGACTCTTCTTGATGTTTTTTCTGTAGATCAGCAACCGTCATGACATTCAATTCCCAACCGGTCAGTTGAGAAGCGAGACGTACGTTTTGACCATTACGACCGATTGCTTGCGCTAGGTTATCCGCTTCAACAGCAATATCAATTGAGTGCGTATCTTCATCCATGATGATCGATGCAACATCTGCTGGTGCCATTGCATTGATAACAAATTGGGCTGGGTTATCATCCCAAAGAACGATATCAATGCGCTCACCGCCAAGTTCACTCGATACGGCTTGAACACGTGCTCCACGCATACCGACACACGCGCCCACAGGGTCAATGCGTTTGTCATTGGTTTTGACTGCAATTTTCGCACGCGAACCCGGATCACGAGCCGCGGCTTTCAATTCAATCAGCTCTTCACCGATTTCTGGCACTTCTACACGGAATAGCTCAGCGAGCATTTCTGGTTTTGAACGAGTAATGAAGAGTTGGAATCCGCGCGCTTCAGGACGTACCGCATATAGCAGACCACGAACTCGGTCACCTGGACGAAAGTTTTCACGCGGTAGCTGGTCATCACGTAAAATAACCGCTTCAGCGTTATTACCTAAATCCAGAATAACCGAATCACGGTTTACTTTCTTAACAACGCCAGTAACCAACTCACCTTCGTTATCAATAAACTGTTCGACGATTTGCGCACGTTCAGCTTCACGCACTTTTTGTACGATAACTTGTTTTGCTGTTTGTGTTGTAATACGGTCAAAGGTCACTGATTCAATTTGATCTTCAATATATTGACCAAGTTCAGCTGTTTCGTCGTCGTATTTAGCTGCATCGTATGAAATTTCTTTTGTTGGATGTTCAACATTTTCAACGATTAACCAACGGCGAAAAGTTTCAAACTCACCCGTTTTACGGTCGATAGCAACACGTACATCGACTTCAATTTCATGTTTCTTCTTTGTTGATGTGGCAAGCGCAGTTTCAAGCGCCTCAAAAATACGCTCACGAGGTACGGCCTTCTCGTTCGAAACCGCCTCAACTACCGCTAAAATTTCTTTACTCATTTAATCTAGCCTCTTAAGCTCTTTTCTCTAGGAGAACTAAAATTTAGGGATCAGGTTAGCTTTAGAAATATTGCTTAGCGCAAATAGTTCTTCTTTCCCATCAACGCTAATTGCAACGGTTTCGCCATCAATAGAATGGATAATTCCTTTCCATTTGCGACGGTTGCCGACACCCATTTTCAAAACGATGCTGACTTCGTGACCAATAAACTGTTCATAATGCGCTGCTTTAAAAAGTGGTCTCTCTAAACCTGGTGAAGAAACTTCTAGGTTGTAAGCCACAGAAATTGGATCTTCAACATCGAGCACAGCACTCACTTGATGGCTCACTTCTGCGCAATCATCAACGTTAATACCGTTTTCATGATCAATATAGATGCGTAATGTTGAGTGCTCTCCGGCACGAATAAATTCTAATCCAACTAACTCATAACCTGATGCCGCTACTGGAGCGTCAAGCATTTCAGTAAGTTGTCTTTCTAAACCAGTCATTTAAACCACTCCAGAAACAAAAAAAGGGCACAGAGCCCAATTTAAATTCCAAGCAACTATCTGAAAATCTCATACTTGAGAAACTCAGATAACAAAAAACCCCGATTAGTCGGGGTTTTTTGTTGCTGGACCCTGATGATTGAGAATCTAAATTCTCAATTGCAGTGAGGTTGACACTGCACAAACTTGCATCCAAAACCCAAAAAGAATTGGTTGCGGGGGCCGGATTTGAACCGACGACCTTCGGGTTATGAGCCCGACGAGCTACCAAGCTGCTCCACCCCGCGTCCGACTTGCGAGCATTATACGCTCTATCAAGTGATTTACAAGTTTGTAAATAATGGTGCCGAGAGAGGGACTCGAACCCTCACACCTAAGGCGCTAGCACCTCATGCTAGTGTGTCTACCAATTTCACCATCTCGGCAATTATTTGTACTTATCTAAGATAAGTTATTGCGGGATTTCGTCACCAGATTTTACTGGAACGTCACTCGCTGTATCCGTAGTTTGCTCAATCACTTGACCTTTAGTTGGGTCAATCCATTGTGATTCAGTTTTATGCGTAGACAAATTGCCCAATGCCAAACTAAGAATGAAAAATACGGTTGCAAAAATTGCAGTCATTCGGGTTAGGAAATTTCCTGAGCCACTAGCACCAAACACAGTGTTTGACGCGCCAGCACCGAAAGAGGCTCCCATATCTGCGCCTTTACCTTGTTGAATTAACACTAGGCCAATGATACCAAGCGCTGCCAACAGGTAAATCACAAGTAGAACTGTAAACATTACTTCCACCTATGTTCCAAATAGTTGAGCCAGCGCCGTTCTTATCAACTGACTTGAACAAGGCTAGCGACCTCCTCAACGAAGGCGGACGCAATACTAACGAATGCATCCCATGCTGACAAGGAGTATTTGATAAAAAAATGGAGTTTATGCTTCAAGCGGTTAAAAAAAGGGCAACAACACCCTATGTGTATAGCTAACCATAAGATTTCAAGCCGAATTACGGTCATGAAATCCTAGGTTAACTCATATTATTTGCCTGGTTAGCAATTATCTTTAACCGCTTGAGCTATCTTTAATGCTGAATTTTTTACTAGCTCAGCATCTTCCCCTTCCACCATCACGCGCAATAAAGGTTCAGTACCTGATTTACGCAAGAGCACTCGACCTTGGTTACCAAGTTCCGCTTCTACGGCAGCTACAGCCGCTTTTACCGCTTCGGCTTCTAATGGGTTGGAATCACCACTAAAACGTACGTTTTCTAAAACCTGCGGGCAAAGCGTCATGCCTTTAGCCAGTTCATTGAGCGACATTTCACTGCCCACAACGGAAGCAAGAACTTGCAACGCCGCAACAATCGCATCACCCGTAGTCACTTTGTCTAGCAGTATGATGTGCCCTGAATTTTCTGCGCCAATTTTCCAACCTTTTGCCAGCAATTTTTCCATCACATAACGGTCACCAACCGCCGCTCGTACAAAAGGGATACCTAACTGCTTTAAGCCGTTTTCCATACCAAGGTTTGTCATTAGCGTTCCAACAACACCACCTTTTAATTCTCCACGTCTCAGGGCATCACGGGCGATGATATAGGCAATTTGATCTCCATCCACTTTATTACCAAGCTCATCAACCATAATTAAGCGATCGCCATCACCATCAAATGCCAGTCCTAAATCTGCTTTTTCTGCCACAACGCGCTGTTGCAACGCGCGGACATCCGTTGCTCCAACTTCGTCATTAATATTCAGACCATCTGGCTCAACCCCCATTGCTATCACTTCAGCACCAAGTTCCTTAAAGACATTAGGCGCGATGTGATAGGTGGCACCATGAGCACAGTCAACGACGATTTTCAGCTTTGATAAATTCCATTGCGATGGAAAGGTACTTTTACAAAACTCGATATACCGCCCTGCAGCGTCGACCATACGTGAAGCCTTACCAAGTTCGGCAGACTCGACACACTCAATCGGTTTATCCAATTCAGCTTCGATATCCAATTCAATTTCATCAGGTAATTTAGTCCCTTCGGATGAGAAGAATTTGATGCCGTTATCGTAATAAGGGTTATGCGACGCTGAGATAACGATCCCCGCTTCGGCACGAAAGGTTTGAGTCAGGTAAGCAACAGCTGGCGTCGGCATAGGTCCGGTAAAAATCGCCTTTAATCCTGCAGCGGCTAAGCCCGCTTCTAGAGCCGACTCAAGCATATAACCTGAAATACGCGTATCTTTACCAATAATGACTTTTTTCGTGCCTTGTTTTGCCAATACACGTCCAGCCGCCCAGCCAAGTTTTAATACGAAATCGGGAGTGATAGGATACTGTCCAACTTTACCGCGGACACCATCTGTACCAAAGTAACGTCTTTTGTCAGACATGATTTTTCCTTAATTATTATTGTTAACTATTTTGAATAATGGTTTGTATTATTTTCATTGCTTCAATGGTTTCGTTCACATCATGGACACGAATAATGTGTGCACCTTTCATTGCCGCTACAGCCGCGCAGGTAACGCTCGCCACCATACATTCAGCTGGTTTTTTATTGAGTAGTTTAAAAATCATTGACTTACGGGACATCCCAGCCAATATCGGCAAACCTAGTTGATGAAATACGTCTAGATGTGCAAGCAGATAATAATTATGCTCAATGGTTTTGCCAAATCCAAAACCGGGGTCGAGGATAATATTTGCACGCGCGATCCCTGCGCGCTCGCACGCTGCGACTCGATCTTCTAGAAAGAGCTTAACATCCGCTAACACATCTTGATAATGTGGGCTGGTTTGCATCGTTCGTGGCTGGCCTTGCATATGCATGATACAGACAGGCACTTGTGCTTTAGCCGCAACCTCTAATGCCCCCGGCTCTTGCAGTGCACGAACATCATTAATCAAGTCAGCACCAGCCTCAACCGCCTGACGCATCACTTCAGCTTTACTGGTGTCAATTGAAATCCAGACGTCATACTTTGCACGAATAGCTTTAATAATAGGAATAACACGAGATAATTCGTCATCGAGAGTCACTTCTGGAGCCCCCGGCCGAGTTGACTCCCCTCCAATATCAATAATGCTGACACCTGCGGCAATCATTTTATCGGCATGCTCTAGTGCCAAATCTAGCGCGTTAAATTTTCCACCATCGGAAAATGAATCCGGAGTCATGTTCAAGATACCCATGACATGAGGACGATCGAGGATAAGTGTCTTTGTTGGGGTTTGAATCTTCATTTTGCTCTAAAACACAAAAACCCCGAGAAAGCTCGGGGTTTAATTTGAATATTAACGATTACTCAGCATCTTTCTTTTCTGAGGACTCAGTGGCTACTTCGTCTTCTGCTGCTGGCTCTACTTTTGGCTCTTGAGCTTTTTCCGCTTCCGCTTTTTCTGCTTGAGCTTTGGCTTGATCAGCCCAACCTGCAGGTTCGCGAATCTCAGTTTTACGCTCCATTAAGTCATCAATTTGGCCTGCATCAATCGTTTCGTATTTCATCAACGCATCTTTCATTGCATGCATAATATCCATATTCTCTTCAAGGATTTTGCGCGCACGATCATAGTTGCGGTCAATAATTTTACGAACCTCGTCATCAATCAACTTAGCAGTATCTTCAGACACATGCTTAGTTTGAGTCACGCTACGCCCTAAGAAGACTTCACCTTCATCTTCTGCATACAACAATGGGCCAAGTTTTTCCGAAAAGCCCCATTGCGTAACCATTTTACGAGCAATGGCTGTCGCACGTTCGATATCGTTTGATGCACCAGTTGAAACGTTTTCTGGGCCGTAAATTAACTCTTCCGCTAAACGACCGCCATACAAGCTTGAAATCATAGACTCAAGATGCAGCTTCGACATGCTAACTCTGTCTTGTTCAGGCAAGTACATCGTCACACCTAAAGCTCGACCACGTGGAATAATCGATACTTTATAAACAGGGTCATGTTCAGGTACCAAACGACCAACAATGGCGTGTCCTGCTTCATGATAAGCTGTCGATGCTTTAGTTTCTTCAGACATCACCATCGAACGACGTTCAGCACCCATCATGATTTTGTCTTTTGCTAACTCAAACTCAACCATTGAAACATTGCGTTTGTTACCGCGAGCAGAGAATAACGCCGCCTCGTTCACTAAGTTCGCCAAGTCGGCACCAGAGAAACCCGGTGTTCCGCGAGCAATCAATGAAGGTTCAACATCACCAGCTAAAGGTACTTTGCGCATATGAACTTTCAAGATCTGTTCACGGCCGCGAACATCAGGTAAACCGACCACCACTTGACGGTCAAAACGCCCCGGACGCAGCAATGCTGGGTCTAAAACGTCTGGACGGTTAGTTGCCGCAATGACGATAACGCCTTCATTGCCTTCAAAACCATCCATTTCAACCAACATTTGGTTTAAAGTCTGCTCACGCTCATCGTGACCGCCGCCGACACCAGCACCACGTTGACGACCTACCGCATCAATCTCATCAATAAAGATGATACAAGGTGAAGCCTTTTTCGCTTGCTCGAACATGTCACGTACACGAGATGCACCAACACCAACAAACATTTCAACGAAATCAGAACCAGATATAGTGAAGAACGGTACTTTCGCCTCACCAGCAATTGCTTTTGCCAGTAATGTTTTACCTGTACCAGGAGGACCAACCATCAAAACACCGGTTGGAATTTTCCCACCCAGTTTTTGGAAGCGACTCGGATCACGCAAGTAATCCACAAGCTCTTTCACATCTTCTTTCGCTTCGTCACAACCAGCCACATCACCGAACGTGGTTTTGATTTGCTCTTCACTCATCATACGAGCTTTGCTCTTACCAAATGACATGGCACCTTTGCCACCGCCACCTTGCATTTGACGCATGAAGAATATCCAAACACCGATCAGTAGGATCATTGGGAACCAAGAGATAAAAATGGTCCCGAGCAAACTTTGCTCTTCTGGTGGTGTACCTTGTACTTTAACGTTTTGATTAATCAAATCATCAAGCAGTTTTTGATCGTACACGGGCATGTAAGTTACATAGCGAGTACCACCGCCTCTACGAGTAAAGGAAATTTCACTATTGTTAAATTGAGCTTCTTGAATCTGGCCTTGGCCAACTTCCTGTACGAACGTGGTGTAATCCACTGCTTTGCCGTTACTATCACCAGGGCCAAAGCTCTGGAATACCGACATTAAAACGACAGCTATAACTAGCCACAGAATTAAATTTTTTGCCATATCACTCAAGGTGTAAGCCTCGCGATAACTAATTGTAATTAAAGGTAGGGTACTACAGTTTGTAACCTGTAGCCATATGTTAACTTATGCCTTGTACAGCAAAAACGTTAACCTTTGTAACCAGTGGCTACAACAAAGACTTCTCTTGAGCGAGCTCGCGAAGAGTCTGGTTTTCTTATTTTCACGACTTTAAACAGGTTTCGAACTTCTTTGACATAATCATCAAAGCCTTCTCCCTGAAAAACCTTGACCACAAAACTACCATTTGGAGTAAGAACTTGTCGACACATATCTAGAGCTAGTTCAACCAAATACATTGCCCTTGGCTGATCAACCGAATTATTTCCGGCGATATTAGGTGCCATGTCTGACATAACCACATCAACCATATCAGGCTGTATACGATCTAATAGTGCTTCCAGCACGGCCTCTTCACGAAAATCGCCTTGTAAGAAAGCAACGCCAACAATAGGATCCATCGGCAAAATATCACACGCGATCACTCGGCCTTTATCACCAACGATACCCGCTGAATATTGAGACCACCCGCCGGGAGCCGCCCCTAAATCCACAACAGTCATTCCTGGCCTAAGCAGTTTATCTTTATTTTGAATCTCTTCTATTTTGAAAATAGCACGCGAACGATAACCTCTCTTTTTGGCTTCATTCACGTATTTATCATCAAAATGTTCTTTCAACCAGCGACTAGAGCTGGCCGAATGCTTCTGTTTACTCATTCGATTCCTAACTGAAATGTTTCCATCCAAGAAAGTATGGTAGAAAATATAGTCTTCAGGGATAGATGGCGTTAAAATAGCTTTTTTCAACCCTTATATTAAATAAAATTGGCCGCATAATGAACCTAAGCACCAAACAAAAGCAGCACCTTAAAGGCCTAGCACACAGTTTGAAACCTGTTGTACTGATGGGCGCGAATGGACTCACTGAGGCTGTTCTAGCGGAAATCGAGATTGCCCTCAACCACCACGAACTGATCAAAGTGAAAGTAGCATCCGAAGATCGCGAAACTAAGCAGTTGATTATCGATGCTATCGTGCGTGAGACTGGCGCAGAAAAAGTACAAACCATTGGTAAGATTCTCGTACTATTTCGTCAAACCGAGCAACGTAAAATCGAGATCCCTCGTAAGTAATCAGTCGCGTTATCGACGCTCTGACTCTGATGGATACAGACAAAAAAAGGTCGCACACTGCGACCTTTTTGATTGTTGTTGAAATGAATTAGAGGTATTCAACTTTATCGATTTCGAAATCTTTATCACCACCGGGAGTAGCGATAATCACCTCATCACCTTCCATTTTACCGATCAAACCGCGGGCAATCGGTGAGCTGACAGAAATGCGCCCAGATTTAATCTCAGCTTCATCTTCACCCACAATCTGGTAGCGTTTCACTTCATCAGTATTACTATCAATCAATGTCACTGTTGAACCAAAAATCACTTTGCCTGTATTTTCCATTTTAGTGATATCGATCACCTGAGCAACAGATAGCTTATATTCAATATCACGAATTTGAGCCTCACAAATACCTTGCTCTTCTCGAGCAGCGTGATATTCCGCATTTTCTTTTAGGTCGCCAAGTTCACGTGCGGTTGCAATAGCTTGGGTAATTTGTGGACGTAATTTTAGCAGCCTATCTAACTCTTCGCGCAGCAATTGTTCACCACGAACTGTCATTGGAACTTTTTCCATTTTATACCTCTAATGCCAAAATTCGTATTTGGGCAAAACAAAACTACCCAACACAACAAAGGTTAGGTAGTACATGGATTAACATAGTTGCTAATCAGTGTAATCAAACTTCGTGACTAAATCATCTTAAATCACACGTGACCCCTGTCAGATTTCTGTGAATGAGTTTGGGGGAAAGTGATAAAAAACAGACACAAAGCTCATTTTCACGAATATTTTCGCACAAAAAAACGACCCACTTCACTAAAAAAAAATAAAAAACAAACTATTCAGACCAGTTGATAAAAACCAATAAACAAAATAAAAAACAAATACTTGATATTTATTTACACAAAATAAAACGGTGTTCATAAACCTGTTTTATATCATTTTACTAACTAATTTCGGAACTTAAGAGTAAAAAGTAGAACACGAAATGCTAGTAACGTTTGGTTGTACGTTAGTGAAGGTTTACAAAACCCAATCTATGCAACTCAATGTTCAAAAGCACTCGAAGGACGATATAGACGTCGCAAATAAAAATATTTATGGACAGTAAATTAGGACTAATAAGATGAACAAAACTCTGATTGCTTTAGCAGTATCAGCTGCTGCAGTAGTAACTGGTGTAAATGCTGGTGAGCTATACAACCAAGACGGTACATCTCTAGAAATGGGCGGCCGCGCAGAAGCACGTCTTTCTCTTAAAGATGGCAAAGCGGACGATGCATCACGCGTACGTCTAAACTTCCTAGGTAAAGTAGCGATCAACGACAGCCTATACGGTGTTGGTTTCTACGAAGGTGAGTTCACTACTAACGACCAAGGCGAAAATAAGTCAAATAATAACCTAGACAACCGTTACACTTATGCAGGTATCGGCGGTAACTTTGGTGAAGTGACTTACGGTAAAAACGACGGCGCGCTAGGTGTTATCACTGACTTTACTGATATCATGTCTTACCACGGTAACAATGCAGCAGACAAAATTGCTGTAGCAGACCGCGTAGACAATATGGTGGCTTATAAAGGTCAATTCGATAACCTAGGCGTTAAAGCAAGCTATAAATTTGCAGATCGTACAGAGAATGCGCCTGACGGTGGTTATGCAGATAACAACGCAGACGGCTACTCTCTATCGGCTATCTATGCAATCGGCGACACTGGCGTTAAGCTAGGTGCGGGCTATGCTGACCAAGATACTCAAAACGAGTACATGCTTGCTGCATCTTACGCCATCTCTGATTTCTACTTCGCAGGTGTATTCACTGACGGCGAAAAAGACACTAACGTTGATTACACTGGTTATGAACTAGCTGCAGCCTATACAATGGGCCAAGCGGTATTCACAACAACCTACAACAACGCCGAAACAAGTGATGTAACTTCTATTGATTACGTTGCAGTTGATGCAACTTACTTCTTCAAACCTAACTTCCGTTCGTACATCTCTTACAACTTCAACCTACTTGATTCAGACAAAGTAGGTAAAGCTAAATCTGAAGACGAACTAGCACTAGGTCTACGCTACGACTTCTAATTCTTGGCTTAATGTCATAGATTTAAAACGCCTGCTTGCTAGCAGGCGTTTTTTTATCTCGCTATACTGTATGCACACTCCGCCCTGAAATGCCGTGTTATGCTCTTATTAAACCGCAGTGCTTTTTTATTCATACTCTCATTCTTCCTTCCTTTATCCACTTTGGCGTATACGCCTTTGCAAACACTGCCACAAGGTACTCGGGTGGGTTTATTCGTTCACTCTTTAGCCACTGAACAGGTTTTTCAAGATACTGATAACATACAAGCGCTTTTCCCTCCTGCCAGCACTTTAAAAATGCTCACCGCGCTTGCCGCCACGCTAGAGCTTGGCGAACAATTTCGCTTCACAACTCAGCTAACTCAACATGGCGATGACATTGTTATTCACTTCTCTGGCGACCCTACGTTAACCAGCCAAGATATGAAGCAGCTACTCAGCGAGCTAAAAAAACAGGGCATCTCACAAATAAAAGGCAACCTTTGGTTAGATAATTCAGCCTTTTCAGGTTACGACCGCGCGGTTGGATCACCTTGGGATATTCTGGGGGTATGCTATAGCGCCCCATCAAGTGCAATCACTCTGGATGGTAATTGTGTACAAGCCTCTATTTATACGCAGCCGAACGGGAAAACTCGGGTTTATGTGCCTGATCACTATCCCATTCACGTGACCAGCTACGCAAGAAGTGTTACTAAGACTGAACAAGAGAGCGCTCGCTGTGATTTAGAACTGCGTACTTCAGAGCAGAACCATTACCAGCTCAACGGCTGTTTGGCCGAGCGAACACAACCTCTGCCACTAAAGTTTGCCGTGCAAGACCCAAACTTATACGCCACACGTATGATTTATAAGCAACTCAAACAAGTTGGCATTGAATTGCTAGGCGAGGTTAAGCTGGGTGTAAAGCAAGATGAACTGAGCATAGAAAAGGGTGCATTGATAGCAACACATCAATCTATGCCACTGTACCCGTTGTTAGAAATGATGCTTAAAGAGTCTGACAATTTGATTGCTGACAGTTTAACCAAAACACTTGGCCAGCATTTTTTTATTCAACCCGGCAGTTTTAGTAATGGCACCGAGGCGATCAAGCAAATCCTTTTTTCTCGAACAGGCATCAACTTGGCACAAGCTCAGTTGGCTGATGGTTCGGGTTTATCACGTAACAACCGCCTTTCAGTACAAAATATGGTGGATGTGCTAAATTACATTTGGATTAATAATCAAACCCTTAAGCTTATTGACATCATGCCTAAAGCAGGTGAATCCGGTACCTTACAGTACCGACGTAGTATGCGTGGCCAAGCTATACAAGGGCAGCTGATTGCCAAAAGTGGTTCGCTTTATGGAACGCATAACATGGCGGGCTTCGGTTTAGATAAACAAGGAAAACCGAGTACATTATTTGTTCAATTCATCACTGATTATTATCCGCAAGATCAAGGCGATAACACTAGTGTTACCGCCCCGATTGCTCAATTTGAGACGCTCTTCTTTGAAGATGTCGTTAAGTTCAGTCAGCTCAGTCCTAATGAATAATTCACCACGTTAAAGTAGATCCACATACCCGAAATATCGACGATAGAAGCCAGTACAGGGCTAACTAATACCGCAGGATCTAATTTAAAAACGCGCGCAGCAATGGGTAATAAGCCGCCAATCGTCGTGGAAATGGTGACTTGGATAAAGAGCGCAACCGCAATTGCAAACGCAATGTTTTCTAGTGGAAAGCCTCCGGTTGAGTTGGCATCACTAAACAACATAATGCGAGCCACCATCACCGCAGAGATAGCCAACGCAAGGCAAACCGCAACACGGCACTCCTTCCACAATACACGCAACCATTGACGTTTGCGTAATTCACCAACCGCCAACGCGCGCACGACTAACGTCGCAGCTTGCGAGCCAGTATTCCCACCTGCAGCGGCAATAACAGGCATATACACAGCCAAGAGCACAAGCTGGCTCAATGTATCTTCGTACTGGGTAATAATCAGCCCGGATACGATACCAAGTAGTGCCAATACAATAATCCAGCCAATACGCTGCTTCACATGTTCAATCACGCTAGTGGTTAAATAGCTTTGCGCCGTTTCAACTTCTGAGTAAATAAACCCCAATTGGTTAGCGTAATGGCGAGCGCGAATGTCATAGCCCCCTTTATCTAATTCACTGAGTAGTTGCTGAACATAACCAATAGTACAGTGACGTAAAATCGCCACTGCCTCTTCGATAGGCATCACTGCCAATAAATGTACCTGTTTTTGCTGTTCGTACTGCAAAAATGCATTACGAGCCGCACCAATCTCTTCTAAAGAAAAGTTAGGTGAATTTTCAATATAAATGTTGCTCATTACCGTCATGGCGAATCTCCCGATTGGCAAAGGTAACGACCATCGAAATGATACCCAAATGCAATATATTCGTGAGCAATGACGTCATTGTTCATCAATGTAATTCACAGATAAGTTTTCATTTCAAACTAGAAAGCAGGAGAAAAATCGAGAGGAGTAAATCAGAAAAGATAAGCCCTACCACTGAAGGTAGGAGCGAAGATCGCCAATACCGAAAGCGGTTATTTTTCTCCCTTCATACTAGGGGGATGGTCGGTATTGTTCATAAAAATCTCCGAAAGTACTGCTCAATTAGCAGTGCGCAAATTGTACCAAAGCCTTTGGCGAAATACACTCTGATCTTTGCATCCAATGCGTTTCAATTTCAACCATACTCAATCACAAAAAACCACCATTCAGATTGGATATTTAATGGCTGGCCCAGTAAAAAAGCGCCCTTAGGCGCTTTAATGAATAGACGGTTCACTTTACTGTGATTTTTACTTTACAGTAACTCGTGCGAACTTACGCTTGCCGACTTGGTAAACATAAGTCCCCGCGGCTGGTACATTTTTGCTGTCGTCGATTTTTTCGCCATCTTGTTTGGCACCGCCTTGCTTGATCATTCGCATCGCATCAGACGTTGAAGCCACTAAACCCGCCTCTTTGAGCAGGTTAGTGATAGCAATACCCGCTGCAAATTCAAATTCTGGCATCTCTTCTGGCATCGCACCTTTTTGGAAGCGGTTGATGAACTCTTGCTCAGCCGCATCCGCCTCTTCTTTAGAGTGAAAACGTGCAATGATCTCTTTCGCCAACAAGATTTTGAGATCGCGTGGGTTCGTGCCATTTTCAACATCAGCTTTGAACTGTGCGACTTCTTCCAATGGACGGAAAGAAAGCAGCTCGTAGTAGCTCCACATTAATGTGTCAGAGATCGACATGATTTTGCCAAACATTTCACTTGGCGATTCACTGACACCAATGTAGTTGTGCGCTGATTTGGACATTTTTTTCTCGCCATCCAAACCAACAAGCAGTGGCATCATCAAGACAACTTGTGGTTTTTGACCATGTGCTTTTTGCAGTTCACGGCCCATCAATAGGTTGAATTTTTGGTCAGTACCGCCAAGCTCAACATCTGTCTCCATTGCGACTGAATCATAACCCTGTAGGAGTGGATACATGAATTCATGAATGGCAATAGGCTGACCATTAGCGTAGCGCTTTTTGAAATCATCGCGCTCTAGCATGCGTGCCACTGTTTGGTTCGATGCAAGACGGATCATGCCTTCCGCGCCCAATAGAGACAACCATTCAGAGTTAAACTGAATTTTCGTTTTAGCCGGATCGAGGATCTTAAACACTTGTGTCTTATAGGTTTCAGCATTACGCAAAACATCGTCACGAGTGAGCGGTGGACGCGTGGTATTTTTACCGCTTGGGTCACCAACCATACCCGTGAAATCACCAATCAAAAAGGTGACTTCATGGCCCAAATCTTGAAATGCACGTAATTTATTGAGGATCACCGTATGTCCAAGATGGATATCTGGAGCCGTTGGATCAGCACCTAATTTAATGCGCAGTGGACGGTTTTCTTTCAGTTTCGCGATCAATTCATCTTCTGGGATTAGCTCTTCAACGCCGCGTTTAATTTCAGCTAAAGCCGCTTCAATACTCGCCATTCTTGTTCACTCCTACAGATTTGGCAAAATTTAATAGTTGAACATCTTACTTGAATAGCGATGCTTTTTGAAACCAGTTAGACTAACGAACCAGCTAATTTCTTTATAATTTACTAAACGAACCTAAATATGCTTTCAATTTTCGCTCGTCTCCCTTGGGTGCATCGAATCCTCATCGCCTTTTTAAGCGCACTCATGGTTTTCGCGCTGCTATTTCTGCCAAATCCTGAAGATCTCGCTCAGGATCCAAATCGTCTAGAAATTGGTCGCCATTATCCATTAACCATTAACGCAGAAGCACTCTCTCCGGGAATATCTATCTCGCCTTCCACCATGCTGCGTTGGGAAACTTATCAAGTTAAATCGGGGGAAAGTGCCGCCGTATTATTTCAGCGAATTGGGCTTTCGGCTCGCTTACTCTATCAACTCACGGCAACAAATCGTGATATTGACAGCCAGCTTTCACGGCTTAAGCCAGGAGATGAGCTGCAATTTGGCTTTGATGAAAATAATGAACTTGTTCAACTCAATCGCATTATTAGCGCCTTTGAAACCTTTCGTATCACTAAATCGGGCGATGGCTTTACTTCTGAGTTTGATAAAAAAGAGCTGATGTTCCAGTACAACTATGCCGAAGCGATCATTACTTCAAATTTTTGGAATGCGGGGATAAGCGCAGGTTTAACGGCAAACCAAATCATGGAGTTAGCGGGTATATTTGGTTGGGATGTGGATTTTGCGTTAGATATTCGTGAAGGTGACCAATTTAAGCTGCTATTCCAAGAAAAGGTGGTGGAAGGTGAGGTAATTGGCCGCGGAAATATCATTGCCGCCGCCTTTACCAACCAAGGTACGACGTTCACAGCAATATTGGACGATGCAACAGGCAATTACTATGACGAAAATGGCCGGGCCATGAAAAAGGCCTTTTTACGCTCGCCGATCGATTTTCGTCGCGTGACATCGAATTTCAATCCTGTGCGTCGCCACCCCGTCACAGGAAAAGTCACCGCACACAGAGGAACCGATTATGCCGCGCCAGTTGGTACCCCAATTTGGGCCGCCGGCGATGGTGTGGTTGAGAAATCAAGTTACAACCAATTTAATGGTAATTATGTGTTTATTCGTCACAGCAACACCTACATTACCAAATACCTACACTTACAACGACGTATGGTCAAAACGGGTCAACGAGTCAAGCAAGGACAAACGATTGGTACTTTAGGAGGGACAGGAAGAGTTACCGGCCCTCACCTCCACTATGAATTTTTGGTCAACGGTGTACACAAAAACCCAAGAACGGTCTCTTTACCGCAATCTAAATCCTTAACGGGCCAAGCAAAAAGCACCTTTATCGCCAATGCTCAAATTAGGCTTGGGAAGCTAGAACGCTATAGCCAATTACTCTATGCCAATAAATAATAAGAAAAGGCCCACCAATAATGTGGGCCTCATTGTGTAAGATTGAGCAGATTACTCTTCGAGAATAGGTGGTGGTTCCTTACGCCCCAACATCAACAAGCAAGGCGTCAGCACTAACGTTAAGACAGTGGCAAAAGCAAGGCCTCCTGCAACGGCCGTGGCGAGTTGTGACCACCATTGCGTGCTGGGAGCACCAAACTCAATTTTCTGGTTAATCAAGTCGATGTTCATCTCCAGTACCATTGGCAATAACCCTAAAATAGTCGTCACTGTGGTCAATAAAACGGGCCTTAAACGCTGAACACCAGTGCGTAAAATGGCCTCTTGTTTTGACAAGCCTCTGCGTATCAGTTGGTTATAAGTATCTATCAATACGATATTGTTATTCACCACGATGCCGGCCAAGGCGATGACCCCAATACCTGACATAATAATGCCGAAAGGTTTTTGGAAAATCAGCAGGCCCGCAAATACTCCGACCGTTGAAAACAGTACTGCACTTAAAATGAGGAATGCTTGGTAAAAACTATTAAATTGCGTAACCAGAATTAACCCCATAACCACCAGCGCAATCAAAAAGGCATTTTTTAGAAATTCTGAGGAATGTTCCTGCTCTTCATTTTGCCCTCGTAACTTAAACTCCACCCCATTAGGTAAATTCAGTTCCGACAATGCTTGAGTAACTTTGGGCAATTCAAGGGCCAGATTATACCCTTCCTTTAGATCCGCCATAATATCGATAACCCGTCGACCATCAATCCGTTTGATCGTATCTTGTTTGTGATCCGGTTTTATCTGCGCAAAATTGGTTATCGGCACCAGACCTGCGGGTGTGTTGACCCGTAACTGATCAAATCGACCAATATCACGCTTATCCTCTGGATAACGCACCAAAATATCGACCTCTTCGTTTGCATCATCAGGCAAGTAGTCACCAATTTTTAGTCCATTAGTCACAAATTGCACTGTGTTACCCACCAATGTCGCATCGGCTGAAAATCGAGAAGCATCATCACGTCGAATATCAATTCGCCAGTCAATTCCTTCTTTATTTGAGGTGTCACTGACATTAGTCAACGCGGGATTGTTATCAGCCCACTTTCTGACCATTTTAGCGGCCTCATTAAGATTTTCAGGAGTACGCGCCGACATTTCAATCACCAGATCATGCTCAACAGGTGGCCCTGCATCTGGAAATTTATACTCGATTTCCACCCCTGAAAACTGATCCGTAGTGCTTTTAAGCTCTTCAATAATCGCTTTGACGGTGCGGCGATATTGCCAATCAACAGGGGTAATTTGAATCTGGCCAATTTCATCCTCTCCCCCCGTTCGAGTATAGACGCTCTCAAATTCCTCATGACCAAGCATCACCTGCTCAATTTCTCGCATTAAGGTGTCTTTTTCTTGGATGGACAGATCGCCATAAGAACGAACTTTAACGGTGAAATAAGGCGGATCCACCTCTGGGAAGAATTCGGCACCGAGCCCTGCTTTGGCATAAGCAAAGCCAATCACAATCGCGAGCACTATCGCACTAAACAATATTTTAAGTGGGTGACGAATCGCAATGGCCAACGTGTGATAATAGAGCTTGGTGATGCCCGTCGCTTGGGCAAAATCACCTTCATGTAAAGCAATCATCCGTGCTTGACTGGCAGCCGAAGCATGTTGCGGTCGGCCAATTAAGCCTCCCAGCACAGGTACGAAAAGCAGTGCCATAATCAGTGAAGCAGCCAGTGTAGCGATAAGCGTGAGAGGCAAGTATTTCATGAACTCACCCGTGATATCTGGCCAAAAAAGCAGAGGAGCAAAAGCGGCTAAAGTGGTAGCAGTTGATGCGGTAATCGGCCATGCCATCCGTTTTGCGGCATCTCGATACGCTTCTTTACGCGGCACACCTTCTTGCATACGCCGATCAGCAAACTCAGTTACCACTATGGCTCCATCAACCAGCATGCCAACCGCCATAATTAATGCAAATAACACGACAATATTGACGGTTAGTCCAAACACCGACAAGACTAGTAATCCGGTCAAAAATGAGCCTGGTATTGAGATACCAACCAGCAGCGCCGTCCTCATTCCCAAAATAGCGATAATCACGATCACGACTAAAATAATGGCCGACAGAATATTGTTTTGTAGATCGTTGAGCATGATTTCAACGTCTTTCGACTCATCCCACGTATATTTCACCAACAAATTACTTGGCCAATCTTCCCGTTTTTGCGCCTCTCCCATTACCGTTTTTACCAGCTCAACGGTTTCGATGATATTTTCACCAGCACGCTTTTTAACGTCCAACACCACCGCCGATTTGCCATCTAAACGAGCAAAGCTTTCAGGGTCCCGAAATGCTCGTCTGACGGTCGCGATATCGCCAAAGGTGATTACTTGCTTACCATCAACCTTCACCGGAAGCTCTAACACATCTTTCAAGGATTCAAAAACTGAAGGAACCTTTACGGAAAAACGTCCGTAGCCCGTATCGACGAAACCCGCCGCAACGACTTTATTATTCAGTGCGATTAAGTTATAGATATCGCCTTGATCAAGTCCGTAACTTTCCATCAATAGGGGATCGACAATGATCTCAACAATATCTTCGCGATCGCCAGCGATATCAACTTCTAATACTTGTCGGTAGCTTTCTAATTTGTCTCTCAACTGCCTTGCAATTTGTACGATAGCTCGCTCTGGTAAAGTGCCATAAAGCACCACTGATAATACCGGTTGCTCTGATGCCAATGTTACTTCGTTCACGGTCGGCTCATCGCTGTCTGCGGGTAGCTTCGGCTCGGCCAAATTGACCGCATCTCTCACATCCGCCATCGCTTTATCAAGGTTAACGCCAACGTTAAATTCCAAAACTACAGAAGCATGCCCTTCGGAAGCATTCGACGTCATCTCTTTTACGCCTTCAATAGAGCGCATTTCTTGCTCTAGGGGCCGCACGATAAGGCGCTCAGCATCACTCGGTGATATGCCTTGATGACTTACGGAGACATAAATAATAGGAATAGTAATGTCAGGGCTCGATTCTTTAGGGATCGAAAAATAGGTCGCTACGCCAGCGATCAAGATAAAAATCAGCAGCGATAACATAGTGCGCGAGCGAGATAGCGCCGCATCAATAATAGAAAACATGGCGCCCCCTACTGCGCTGAGTGGTTAGGTTTCTTGACCGCAATCACTTGATCACCATCTCGAACAAAACCTTGCCCAACGGTGATAATATCCACCGTCTCCCCTAGCCCAGTTAGCCACACACCATCTTGCTCCGCTTTTACCAATTGAATGGGGATGAAGCGAACACGATCTTGCTGCAGAGTTTTAACGCCTAAATTTCCTTGATCATCAAGCGCAAGCATGGCAGGCGTGATTTTCACCGCCAGTTGTGTTTCCAAACTCATCTCCACTTCAGCGCTCACACCCGCGGGGATCGTTTGATTGGGATTGTCTAATTCCACTTCGATAGCAAACGTGTTGGTGGTAGGCGATGAGACGCGAGAAATATAACGAACCTTGCCATCGACAATAGAACCATCGATAAAACGTACACGAGCAATTTGGTCTTGTTTGATTTTTTGGATGTGTCGTTCGCTGACATCCGCTTCTATCACTAATTTACTGAGATCAATAAAGGTGATCATCGGGTCACCCACTCCGACAAAATCGCCTTTTTCTATCAATATGTCTTCAACAATGCCATCGAAGGGAGCCACAACTGACGTATTACGTAAAGCCAATTGGGCACGACTTTGCACAGCGCTGGCTTCCGCCAAAGCGGCTTGCGCCGAAGCAAAGGCCACTTCGCCTTGCAAACCTCGATTTTTTAACGACTCAGCGGCACTGAATTCTTTTTGTTTGAGTTTGAACAAGGCTTGCGCACTCTCTAATTGAGCCGCTAGATCAGCTTGATCGATTAAGACGATCTGTTGTCCTTTATTGACAGGCTGTCCTTTTGCTATCGATATCTGAGTAATTTTCCCTGCGATTTCAGCACCAATTTTAGCTTGACGATTAGGTGCGGTCCGACCGTAAAGATCGATATGCTTATCGGTCAATTCAGCCTCAAAAGATTGGTAAATAACTTTCGCAAAAGGAATGGTGTCATTGGCAGTTTGCCGGGGCTCTTCCGCTTTCAATGTCCCAAAACCTAACCAAAAACAGAGAAGTAGAATAAAAATCGTCGAGAGTAGCCAAGGTCGTTGCGAAAAAAAGCGGCCAATAGATGAACGGCTGATTTTGGTATCAGGCATAAATAATCCTTTATTATGTTCTTGCCTTCTTAAGGTTAAGGCAAAGCCCTACATAACATCCAAATACATAGGGCTATTAAGCTTAATTAGCTACAGTAGATTAATTGTGCATCGAACCTTTTTTAGTTAAACACTAAATGATGCACCACAACCGCATGTTGTTGTTGCATTAGGATTGTTGACAAAAAAACGAGAGCCTTCTAGGCCTTCTGTGTAATCGACAATGCCACCTATCAAATATTGTAAGCTCATCGGGTCAACCACTAATGTCACGCCACTATTAACTATTGTGGTATCGCCATCGTTTACATTTTCATCAAAGGTAAACCCATATTGAAAACCGCTACAACCACCACCAGTAATATAAACGCGCAGTTTTAGCGCTGGATTCTCTTCTTCAGCAATCAACATTTTTACGCGTTGTGCTGCAGTATCAGAAAATGACAATGGTACATTTACTTCACTCACGATGGCCTCTCTCACTCGTGTTAATACCTGTCAGACTTATTATGCTTAACTTATGCCTGTAAAGGTGATTCTTTTTTAATAATGCAATGATTATCTAATACCTGACCTATTCGTTCAAGTATTCACCGTCACTTAAGCTAAAACTCCAACTATCGAGGCATTATGCACTGAAAAAACACTCACTGTCGCGTGAGTTGTACACTATACGGCGCTTATTTGGCTGTGAATGGGCTCAGAAAATGAGTGAAAAAAAGTGTCTTTGGTGAGTTTGGGTATACAATGCGACACCAACTGGTCCGAACAAGCAGAAGAGGATAAATCCATGACCAAATCAGCAGAGCTTTATCAAAAGGCACAACGTGCAATCCCCGGTGGAGTTAACTCTCCTGTACGTGCTTTTAACGGAGTTGGTGGCTCGCCGATTTTTATCGACCGCGCAGACGGCCCGTTGATTTTTGATGCTGACGGCAAAGCTTATATTGATTATGTCGGCTCTTGGGGGCCAATGATACTAGGCCACAATCACGCGGTCATTCGTGAAGCCGTGATAGGCGCAGCGCAGCGCGGTCTCAGTTTTGGTGCGCCGACCGAGATGGAAATCGATATGGCAGAATTAGTTTCTGAGCTGGTTCCATCGATGGAACAGTTGCGTATGGTCAGTTCCGGTACCGAAGCGACGATGAGCGCCATTCGTTTAGCTCGTGGATTCACTGGGCGCGATAAAATTTTAAAATTTGAAGGCTGCTATCACGGTCATGCGGACAGTTTGCTAGTAAAAGCAGGCTCTGGCGCCTTAACATTAGGCCAGCCAAGCTCTCCTGGTGTGCCTGCTGATTTTGCTAAACATACACTGACCGCCACTTTTAATGATTTAGAATCTGTACGTGAATTGTTCGCGGCCAATAAAGACCAAATAGCCTGCATTATCGTCGAACCAGTCGCGGGCAACATGAACTGCATTCCACCAGTAGAAGGGTTCCATGAAGGCTTACGTGAGATTTGTGACCAAGAAGGCGCTCTGCTGATCTTTGATGAAGTAATGACAGGTTTTCGTGTTGCACTAGGTGGTGCACAGGCTTACTACAACATCAAACCAGACTTAACAACGCTAGGGAAAGTGATTGGCGGTGGTATGCCTGTTGGCGCTTTTGGTGGACGCCGTGATGTGATGCAATACATCGCTCCAACGGGCCCGGTGTACCAAGCTGGTACGCTATCAGGTAACCCTGTGGCTATGGCTGCGGGTTATGCCTGCTTGACGCTTCTAAAAGAAGAAGGCAATGAAAAACGTCTCGCGGCCAAAACAAAGCAATTGGCTGATGGATTCAAAGAACTCGCAGACAAACACGGTATTCCTTTGCTGGTCAGCCAAGTTGGTGGCATGTTCGGCTTCTTTTTTACCGATCAAGAACGCGTCACCTGTTATGAAGAAGTCGCAAAATGTGATGTTGAACGTTTCAAGCGCTTCTTCCATTTGATGCTCGATCATGGTGTCTATTTAGCGCCTTCAGCTTTTGAAGCAAGTTTTACTTCTTTGGCGCACGGCTCCAAAGAAATTGAAGCGACATTAGAAGCGGCCGATCGCTGTTTTGCGATGATGGCAGCTCAAGCGGAATAAGCACCATTAGGCAAACTCATCATAGTATAAAGGGCTGTAGGTCAGCCCTTTATTTATTTCAGACTCAATAAGCAAGCTATCATTGCCAGTAATAAATCACTAAAACGACCAACGCCATCATGCTGATGGCAAACCACGGTAGCTTCAACTTTTTTTTATGCTGGTTTTGACACCCTTTTTCATTATCACAACATCCCATCTCATCAGTTCCTCATTGATAACACGCTGATTTGCAGTCATTATAACCCTATTACTTTACAAGGTTGGATTAACAACGTGTCAGAAAAAGTGAAAATCACCTCTAGCCACTGGGTGCTCATTGCGGCACTTGTCGCTGCGGCTATTGCTTGTTATCTGTTGATTGCACCTTATATCAACTCGATTGTCATGGCTTTCATCATCTCGTTATTGATGTTTCCCATTCATGAGTGGCTCGAACGAAAAATCCCCAAATACAAAAATACCGCCTCGTTTCTCTCGTGTATTATTTTGACGTTTATTATTGTGATTCCACTGCTGTTTGTCTTTGCTGCTATTGTGCAGCAAGGGTCGGTATTTTCTCAGAACATGTATCAATGGGTGACTCATGGTGGCATTCAAACCGCCTTTGCTCATCCTTGGATTGTCAAAGGACTCGCCATTGCGAATCAATATTTGCCCTTTGATGAAATTCAGCCACAACAAATCGCACAAAAAGTGGGGCAATTTGCCAGTTCATTTGGTACCAACTTGGTCAGTATTAGCGCAAAAGTGCTGGGTGATGCGACCAGTTTTTTGATGGATTTCTTCTTAATGCTGTTCGTGTTGTTTTTCCTACTCCGTGATCACGATAAGCTCATCAGCGCTCTTAGGCATATCTTGCCATTGTCGCGTAGTCAAGAAGACAGGTTGCTCTGCGAAATTGAGCAAGTCTCCAAATCGGCTGTCATGGGGTCATTTTTAACCGCAATAGCACAAGGCTTTGCGGGCGGGTTTGGTATGTGGCTCGCCAGTTTCCCTGGGTTATTTTGGGGCACCATGATGGGGTTTGCTTCGTTTATTCCGGTTGTCGGTACTGCTCTGATATGGATTCCAGCCACTGTTTATCTCTTTCTAACCGGAGATAGCACATGGGGCATATTCTTGGCCCTCTGGAGCGTTATCGTTGTTGGCTCAATTGATAATTTATTGCGGCCCTTTTTAATGCAAGGGAGCGCGGGCATGAACACCTTAATGATCTTCTTCTCTCTGCTCGGTGGTATTCAGCTGTTTGGCCTGATTGGGTTAATTTACGGCCCACTCATTTTTGCCATCACTATGGTGCTGTTTAATATTTATGAGGAAGAGTTTAAAGGTTTTCTCAATCAACAAGATAATAGCTAACTTTTGACTTACTGACGATCAAGCTAGAAGCAAGGGGCAGACTGTGCGAGAATCTGCCCCTCTTTTTTAGCGCAGAGCCCACTATGTCCAGTTACACCGCACCAAGTCAAATTGCCCAGCGTCAGCTTGCTTATTTCGAAGGAAAACATCTTTTAGTGGCTGGAGAAGCGGAGGATTTATTTCCTGTAGAGTTAGCTAATCATTGTCGCTCTGTTTCGGTGTTCACCACTCATTATGGTTACTACCGCCAACTCGAATCCTATCCGCAAATTACATGTCATTTTGGCGCTCAATTTGAGCAAAAAACCGATGCTGACATGATTCTGCTTTACTGGCCCAAAGCGAAGCAGGAAGCTGAATATCTGCTTGCAATGCTGTTGGCCAAACTGGGCAAAGAGACTGAGATTGTGGTCGTGGGTGAAAACCGCTCGGGCATAAAAAGCATTGAAAAAATGTTTGCAGCTTATGGGGTGGTTAAAAAGTATGATTCAGCTCGACGCTGTTCGTTCTATTGGGGGCAATGCACTCAGCAGCCACCAAGCTTCCAAATTGCAGACTGGTTCAAAACTTATCAGGTGCAGTATCAGCAACACGCACTGATTGTAAAAAGTTTACCTGGCGTATTTAGTCATGGCGAGTTTGACCTCGGTAGCCAACTGTTACTCGATACACTACCTAAACTGAGAGGAAAAGTTCTCGACTTTGGTTGTGGTGCTGGTGTGTTGGGTACTGTAATGGCCACATTAAACCCAGATATCGAGATTGAACTGTGCGATATCAGCGCGCTTGCGATTGAATCAACCAAAGCAACCTTGATAGCGAATAACATATCAGGGAATGTATTTGCCTCTGATGTCTACTCAGATACCGCTAAAGATTATCAATTTATCGTCTCAAACCCCCCTTTCCACTCCGGATTAGAGACCAGCTATAGTGCGACAGAAGCCTTACTGGCGAACGCACCAAGCCATCAAACCGCGAAAGGCGAACTTTTTATTGTGGCCAACAGTTTTCTTAAATATACCCCGCTGATTGAACAGGCTTATGGTCATTGCGAGGTGTTAAATAAAACTAACAAATTCATCATTTACCACGCAAAAAAAACATTACAAAAGTCGCAACAATAAGTGTAATCCACTCTCAATTGGTCACTAAACTGGATGATTTTTACGAATTTTGCGTTAGTGACCACGCTTTCCACAGGACTTACTTGTCAAAGTAAAAAAACTCGTTAATTTCGTCACTTTAGGTTTTCTTTGTTTTTTTCATTCACTTTAACGACTACCTCATGCCGTTAAAGCCTCACGGAAAGTAATGCCTTTTTCTATGTTTAGGTTCTCTCGTAAGCAAAAATTTAAGCGCCTGCAAAATACTCTTATGCTGGCTTTTCTCGTTTTGAGCATCACGCCTTTAACTGTGACTGCCATTTTTTTTCTGCAATCACACACTAAAGATCTTCAAGAACAAAGCACGTCTCACTTATTGTCAGTCAGAGACACTAAGCAACAGCAAGTTCTCGATTACCTCACGGCCAAAGAATCAGAAGTGATGGGGTTTGTCCGTTCAGAGTTAGCTTATGCTAGTGGAGGGCGCTTTTACGGCTTAGTCAATGCGTTCCAAAGACTTGGTCTGGATATTGATCAAGCTCGTGAGCATGCCCAGCAGCGTTATATTCCTGGCTCTGGTGATCAGATAAAAACGTCAATATTGCCACAATCGAGCAGCTATGTAGGCAGTGAACGGTATCGCCTGCTGCACAAACGCTATCATTGGGCGTATTTAGAACTGCTTAAACGTTCTGATTTTGACGATATTTTACTGGTGGATCTCGATGGTGATGTCGTTTATTCCGTTTATAAGCACGACAACTATGGGACGAATTTACTGACCGGAAAATACAAAGATAGCAATCTGGGTAAAACATTCCGCCAGCTAGAGCAGCAAGTTGGCGAACAACGAAAAATCAATGAAGAATATACACCAGTTATTATTTCTGATTTTTCACCACAAGAAGGGCAATCAGTTGCTTGGCTTGGCGCGCCCATTATTCAACAGGGCTACCTGCACAGCTACGCCATGTTCCGCCTACCAAACAATGGCATCACAAAGCTCGTTGCTGACACCAATGCGACATCGCAAATAAGGACTTTACTCGTCGGGCAAGATCATCATTCTCGAATACTCTCTTACACGCAGCAAGAAATCGAGACTAGTCAAAAAGTGATCAATCTTGCACTTTCTGGGTTGAGTGCCGTTGGTACTTACACCAATACATTGAATGAGAAAACCATTGCCGCCTATGCACCTGTTGCAAATAAAAATATCAACTGGGCCTTGGTCGTAGAGATACCAGAAAAAGAGGCTTATGCGCGAGTTCATCAGCTTGAGAAGTTATTTATTTTCGCCATGCTAACCGCGATTATTTTAGTCGTCATCGCTTCACATTATCTCTCTAATTTTATTACCTCTCCCCTACTGAAGCTCACTTGGGCGGCAGAAAAAGTCTCAGCTGGGGATTTAGATGAAAATGTTATCAATACCGATCGTAAAGATGAGATTGGTCGACTCGCAGTGAGTTTTGAACGTATGCAGCGTTCAATCCGAGAAAAAATGCAGCTGATTAAAGCGCAAAATAAAGAGCTCGAAAGCAACATTCAATTAATTCGCAAACAGAACGATGAGTTGCATCTCGCTAACAAACTAAAAGATGAATTCCTAGCCACAACCTCACATGAATTAAGAACACCGCTGCACGGTATGGTCGGTATTGCAGAAGCACTGATCTCTGGGTCAAGTGGAACTATCACCGCCGATCATCGTTATCAATTAGGCATAATCATCAGCAGTGGACAACGGCTGACAAACTTGGTCGATGACTTACTCGATTACCATAAAATGCGCTATGGCAGCTTGGATATCAAACAGTGTGCTGTTGATCTATCCGGCGCAACACGCTTAGTGTTAGAGCTGTCTAACCATCTACTCAACAAAAAGCCCATTCGCGTAATAAACCAAATCCCTGATGAATGCATTTGGGTCTCTGCCGATCCACAACGATTAGAGCAAGTGCTTTATAACCTTGTAGGAAACGCCATTAAATATACGACTGAAGGGAAAATTGTCATTTCAGCCAATGTGGTTGATGACAAGATTCGTGTCCAAGTTGTCGATACGGGGCAAGGCATTCCTGCTGAACAACTTGAACACATCTTCGAACCACTGATTCAAGCAGGGCAAGATGCCAGTCGTTATCGACAAGGCGCAGGCTTGGGTCTTTCGATCAGCCGTCAATTGATCGAATTAATGCAAGGAACGCTTTATGTCAGTAGCCAACCTATGGTCGGTACGACATTCAGCTTTACCTTGCCATTAGCATCAAAAGCGGAAATTGAGTCGACAAGCTATATGGAAGCTGGCCACTTCCAATCTCCGACCATTTCAGACATTGAACTGCCTGAAATGCATTCACTACCTGAAAATAAAGAAGGCCCAGTACTACTGATAGCAGATGATGAACCCGTCAATCTGCGTGTCCTAGACAGTTTCCTACGTTTAGAAGGCTATCAAGTCCGCACCGCTAAAGATGGCAATGAAGTCATTAGCGCGGTCGAAAAAGAAAAACCGGAACTTCTACTGCTCGACATTATGATGCCAGGATTAAGCGGCTACCAAGTCTGTGAAAAGTTAAGAGAAACATACGATCATGCCGAGCTACCTATCATTATGTTGACGGCATTAAATCAAACTGACGATAGAGTTCGTGGTTTTGCAGCGGGAGCGAACGATTACTTATCGAAACCTTTTAATAAGCAAGAGCTCGCTGCACGTATTACGGCGCATTTAACGGCCAGCAAAGCTGAACAAAGACGTATTGAGAACAACCAACTGCAACAAGAGCTGAAGCATAGAGCAATGGTAGAGGCCAGTTTATTGGAAACCCAAGGCCGTCTACTAGAGCAGCTTGAATCTGCTCCTGAGGCCATTATTTGCATTCGAGACGATCATAAAATCCGCTTTGCGAACGAAGCGGCTGCTCGGTTATTTAAGCGCAGCCAAGAACAACTAAAGCGCTCAAATGCGGAAGAACTCATCGCTCCTAAATACTTAGTCGTCGAGCAAGAGCATTACTGCGGTAATATCGATATCTATGTCGAAGATACACGTCAACATATGTCTGCTGATGTGTTACGACTACCGGATGGCTCTGGGTTGCAGGCTATGTACATCTTTAACGTGGGTGGAAACATCAATGCAGCGCGCATCAATAACCTTGAAACCGCTATTGAAGCGCTATCCAGTTACGCATTTGAAGGCGATAAAGAAAAACTGCAGCAGCTCAAAGAACTCGGTGGCGAGTTCACTCGTATCGCCGACAAAGTATCGGGAGAGAGTCAATCTAAGCAAGATTTAATGCGCGAAGTACTGGTTGAAGCAATGACCAGTGCTTTAGATTACTGGGAACGGGTCAGTAACCAAAGCAAGTTTACCTTTGCAGAGCAGAGTGGGCTATGGCGAGTGTATCTCGATAGAAGCACATTACAGACTCGGACACTAGACAAGTACTTACGTATCGAGACACTGCCTAAAACACCTCGCTGGCGTACCGTTCTTAATTCGTTAGATTACATTCTTGATCATTGTCAGGAGCACGGCCCTGAACGCTCTCACATCGAAGCGCAGCGCGATAAATTGCAAAAGCTACTGACCTCATCACTCTAAGTACATCAACACCATTAAGCCTGCACTCTGCAGGCTTTTTTATCACTATATTTCCATGACCATCAACGGAACAACCACCCCATTGATGCATCCAGAGTTATGACTAGTTAAATTTAATCAATGTTAACCTCAAGCATCCATTACTCTGGTACGCCTTACTCACTGCATATTACAAACCTTACTTCTCAATAGAAAAAAAGAGGCAAAATGATGATGAAAATTGGAAGTAAAAACTGATTTCTAGGCAATTTCACCAGCAGATTTTCAATTGAAGATGAATAAAGATCCAGATTGCGAACCGAATCACAACAATTCGGCAGAATTAATTTAAGTAAAAAAATTAACGATAAAACTATAAGTGAGCAAGATCTCATGATACAAAAAAAACAAAAAAACATTAAAAATAAAGGGATAAAAAGATAGCGAGCGCTTACAACTATAAGTTAATCGAATTGAGTATGAGAGGCAGATCACTGACCTAAATGAGAGTAAAAATCAAACCAAAGATGGTAAATTGACGTTTATAACGATCACTTTCTACAAATTGACGTTTTTAACGGGAATTCAAATTGATAATTTTCTCTCCAAGGTGTCTTCTTACTCCTGCCAAAGGTCTACAGGCCACTCATGTTGACCAACTCCTCCGGTTTGTTAACACGCAATGAGGTAGGCCTTGGAGAGTGTTTATCAATTGATGACATTCATATCCATTAGTGAAATGAAAGCAAATAGTAAGGAACAGCTATGCTTGCCAATATTAAAAAAACAGCGCTAGCCGCTGCAGTAATCGCCGCCGCAGCGAGCCTTTCAGCTCCAGCAGCCGCACGCAGTGAGCTAACGATCGTACCTGATTTCTACCCTACAATGGTACGTAACTTTAACCCGTATCTAGCAACAAACCTACGTACGACCACTGATTTCATCTATGAACCACTGGTGATATTCAACGAAATGCATGGTAATACACCCGTTATGCGTTTGGCTGAAGGCTTTAAAATGTCTGATGACCTAATGAGTGTTACTTTTGATATCCGTAAAGGTGTTAAATGGTCAGATGGTCAAGCATTTACAGCGGATGATGTCGTGTTCTCTTATGGCTTATTGAAAAATAAACCTGAACTCGACCAACGCGGTATCAACAAGTGGGTAACGAGCGTAGAAAAACTGAACGACTACCAAATCCGTTTCCGTTTAAGTGAAGCTAACTCAAACGTACCTTATGAAATCTCGTTAGTTCCTATCGTTGCTGAGCATGTATGGAAAGATGTGAAAGATCCAGCGACTTTCACCAACGAAAACCCTGTAGGTACTGGTCCGTTTACTGAAATCGACACCTTCACTCCACAGCTATACATCCAATGTCGTAACCCGAATTACTGGGATGCTGCAAACCTTGAGGTTGACTGTTTGCGTGTACCTCAAATTGCAAACAATGACCAATTGCTAGGTAAAATTGTTAACTCTGAACTCGATTGGACCTCTTCATTCGTTCCAGATATTGACCGTACTTATGCCGCTGCAAGCCCTAGCCACCACTACTGGTATCCGCCATCAGGCACACAAGCATTTATGGTTAACTTCAAAAACCCAGATGCAGTAAAAAATGAAGCGCTAAGCAACGTTGATTTCCGTCGCGCATTCTCTATGGCTCTTGACCGTCAAACTATTATCGATATCGCTTTCTATGGCGGCGGTACCGTTAATGACTTCGCTTCAGGCTTAGGTTATGCATTCCAAGCTTGGTCTGATGAAAACATCCACAATAAGTACAAAGGCTACAACACGTACAACGTTGAAGGCGCGAAAAAACTGCTTGCTAAAGCGGGCTTCAAAGACGTGAACAAAGACGGTTTTGTTGATACTCCATCAGGTAAATCTTTTGAGCTACTTGTTCAATCACCAAATGGCTGGACTGACTTCAACAACACAGTACAACTTGCCGTTGAACAGCTTGCCGAAGTAGGCATCAAAGCACGTGCTCGTACTCCAGAGTTTGCGGTTTATAACCAAGCAATGCTTGAAGGTACTTATGACGTCGCTTACACCAACTACTTCCACGGTGCGGATCCACATCTATACTGGAACAGTGCATACAACTCTGCACTACAGAAAGGTGAAGGTATGCCTCGTTTTGCTATGCACTTCTACAAAAACGATAAGCTAGATACTTTGCTAGACAGCTTCTACAAAACAGCGGATAAAAATGAGCAGCTAGAAATCGCTCACGGAATTCAGAAAATCATTGCTGAAAACCAAGTGACCATCCCTGTAATGTCAGGTGCTTACATGTACCAATACAACACAGCACGCTTTAGCGGCTGGTGGAACGAAGAAAATCCTAAGGGTCGTCCAAACATTTGGGCTGGTATCCCGGAGCGTCTATTACACGTACTGGACCTAAAACCAGTTAAGTAAGTAGAAGTTCATTCCTTGCGGCGTACTTCGTGCGCCGCTAAATAAAATCCCCTAAATACCTAGCAAATGTATAACGCTCGTCGTTAGGGGATTTTTCGCTCTAAATTTCGCTAGGAGCGACCTGAAACCAGGTACAGGATAAAACTGGGTGAGTAAGGTGTGAGTTATGGGTTATTTTTTAAGACGTTTGTCATTTTATTTTATCGCGTTGCTGGTTGCAGCAACATTGAACTTCATCATTCCGCGAGCCATGCCTGGAGACCCAGTGACCATGATGTTCGCAAACGCAACAACGCAAGTAACGCCAGAACGAATCGAAGCAATGAAACAGCTTCTCGGTTTCGTTGATGGTCCGTTACCCGTACAATATTTGACCTATTTAAAAAGCATTCTAAGTTGGGAATTAGGCACGTCGATTAAGTTCTATCCGTTAAGTGTCAATGAATTACTGGGTAGTGCATTTGGTTGGTCGTTATTTCTAGCGGGTACTGCGGTTGTGATCTCGTTCTCAATCGGTTCTCTACTGGGCATTTTTGCCGCATGGAAACGAGGCAGTCGTTACGATACGTTTATTACTCCAGGGATGTTGGTTATACAAGCCGTTCCGCAAGTGGTTATTGCGATGATCGCTATGTTTACTTTTGCTATCGGCTTGCAATGGTTCCCTACGGGTTATGCCTACACTGCTGGTACGATGCCAGATTGGACAAGTTGGACATTCATTAAAGATGTGGCCTACCACGCTTTCTTGCCTCTTGTCTGTGCGTCTCTAGTACAAATCGGTGGGTTTCTCGTCAACATGCGTAACAACATGATTAACCTGCTCGCTGAAGACTACATAACGATGGCGAAAGGGAAAGGGCTCAGCGAAAACCGTGTGGTTTTCCAGTACGCCGCTCGTAATGCTTTATTGCCAAGTGTCACCGCTCTATCGATGTCTTTGGGTATGGCTATCGGTGGTCAGCTCATCATTGAAATTATCTTTAACTATCCTGGCCTTGGTACCGTTTTATTTAATGCGATCAACGCTCGTGATTACCAAGTTCTGCAAGGGCAGCTACTGATTATGACGCTCTTTATGCTGTTCTTTAACCTGTTGGCGGACATGCTTTATGTCGTACTAGACCCTCGCCTACGCAAGGGAGGTAAATAATCATGAAAGATCTCATTAAACTCATTCGCGGCAATACCGTTGCCATGGTCGGTGTCATTATTTTGGGCCTATTTTTATTCATCGCCCTTGCTGCGCCACTGATCACCAAACATGCGCCAGATAAACGTACCGGAAATCCACACGAGTACCCATCGTTCGTCGTCAAAGCCGCTAAAGCAGATCCGAATGGCTGGATTGCTGAAAACTTGGCGACTGACCGCCGCACCTTACTACTCTCAAAAGGTGAAGACCATGTGCTAGGCACCTCTCGTATGGGACGCGATGTTTGGTCACAAGTGGTGTATGGCGCACGAGTCTCACTCGCCGTGGGTTTTGGCGCAGGAATGACCGTCTGTTTTCTTGCGACTGTGATTGGTGTTTCTGCCGGTTACTTTGGCGGTAAGGTCGATGACATTCTAACCGCCGCTATGAATATCATGCTGGTGATACCTCAATATCCTCTTTTATTCGTGGTCGCGGCATTTATTGGAGAGGCCGGCCCATTAACCATTGCACTCATCATTGGCTGCACCTCCTGGGCTTGGGGCGCTAGGGTCGTACGCTCACAAACCCTCGCACTGCGTGAGAAAGAATTTGTCAGAGCGGCGGAAGTCTTGGGTGAATCATCATGGCGCATCATTTTCGTTGAGATTCTACCTAACCTCATCTCCATCGTTGGCGCTAGCTTCATCGGTTCAGTGATGTACGCCATCATGATGGAAGCGACCATCTCCTTCCTTGGTCTTGGCGATCCAAACACCATCAGTTGGGGCATCATGTTGTACAACGTTCAAACGTCCTCTTCTATGCTGATTGGCGCTTGGTGGGAACTGCTTGCGCCTTGTATTGCTTTGACTCTGCTCGTTACTGGTCTGGCTTTACTGAACTTTGCGGTCGATGAAATTGCCAACCCACAACTGCGTTCACACAAAGGAATGAAGCGTTGGAAAAAACTCGCAGAGCAAGACAAGAAAGAGCGTCAGCCTGACCTGCCACCACAAAATGCACTTTGGAGCGGAGATAAATAATCATGACAAACCCACTTATTTCAATCCGTAACCTATGCGTTGACTACATCACCGACGCAGGTGATGTTCGAGCATGCAGCAACGTCAGTTTTGATATTGCACCTGGCGAAGTATTTGGCCTTGCTGGTGAATCTGGCTGTGGTAAATCAACTATCGCATTTTCACTGATGCGTCTGCATAAGCCGCCCGCGTTTATTACTGGTGGAGAAGTGATTTTTAATGGTGAAAATATCATTAAATACAGCGATGAACGCATGCAATCCTTTCGCTGGAGCCAAATGTCGATGGTGTTTCAAAGTGCGATGAACGCTTTGAACCCAGTATTGACGATGGAAGAGCAATTTTGTGACGTGATCATGCGCCATACCAACATGACTCGTGAACAAGCTAAACGCCGCGCTGAAGGTTTGTTAGAAATTGTCGATATTCACCCAAGTCGCTTAAACGATTACCCACACCAATTCTCAGGGGGGATGCGTCAGCGCTTGGTGATTGCAATTGCTCTCGCGCTCAATCCTAAAATGATCATTATGGATGAGCCGACTACGGCACTTGATGTGGTTGTCCAGCGTGAAATATTGCAAAAAATCTATGCGCTGAAAGAAGAGTTTGGCTTCTCTATCTTGTTCATCACCCATGATTTGTCGTTGATGGTCGAGTTCTCCGATCGGATTGGCATCATGTATTCCGGTGAATTAATTGAAGTGGCTCCTTCTAAACAGATTCTGGAAAGCCCTTTCCACCCTTATACCAAAGGGCTGGGTAGTTCTTTCCCTCCACTGACAGGCCCTAAAACGAAGTTAACTGGAATACCAGGTAACCCGTTGAACTTATTGGATATACCTCAAGGTTGTCGCTTCCAAGCTCGTTGCGATCGCGTACATGAAGCTTGCACCAAAATTCCAACGAGTTTGCGCCAAATAGAGCTTGGACGCTTCTCCAGTTGCCACCTTTACGGTGACCCAATTGCTCAAGTGAAACTGTAGAGCACAAGCTGTATTACAAAAATTTCTGGAGACAATTATGAGCAAAAATTTCGGTGAATTACTGGTTGAGGGGAAAAATCTAGTTAAAGATTTTCCAATCAACAGTAACACCCTAAAACAACCTATGATGCGAGCGATCAACGACGTATCGTTCAAAATGTTCAAAAGCCGCGGCTTGGCTGTCGTGGGTGAATCAGGCTCTGGCAAATCAACAACCGCTAAAATGATTGCCAAAATGTACGCCCCAACATCCGGTGTAATTGAATACAAAGGACGCGATATTTTAGACATCACTTCACGCAGTGACCTGATGCACTATCGCGAAGGCGTCCAGATGGTATGGCAAGATCCGTTTGGCTCACTCAACCCAACTCATACCATTTTTCATCATATTGCTCGTCCACTGCTTATCCATAAAAAAGTGACGTCAGGTAATAAGAGAGAGTTAGAAGAACGCGTTCACGATTTACTGGAACAAGTCGGCCTTATTCCACCAAAAGAAACAGCCGCGAAATATCCGCACCAGTTGTCTGGTGGACAGCGCCAACGTGTCAACTTAGCGCGTAATATCGCAGTTGGTGCCGAAGTGGTACTGGCTGATGAACCAACCTCCATGTTGGATGTGTCGATTCGTGCGGGTGTTCTCAACCTGATGGAAGAGATGAAGTTTGAAAAGCAGATGTCGCTGCTTTATATCACACACGACATCGCCACCGCACGCTACATCGCCGAAGACTTAGCCGTCATGTACGTCGGACATATGGTGGAATGGGGCGATACCGAAGAGATCATTCACGATCCTCAGCACCCATATACCCAACTATTGGTTTCCGCGGTGCCCGATCCTAGTAAATCGATACACGAGAAGCTCAAAGGGAACAAAGGCGAAATTCCACTTTGGACCCCGGTATCAACAGGCTGCCCTTTTGCTGGTCGATGCATGCAGGCGAGTGACAAATGTCGTGAACAACTTCCAGCGGTGACTCAGTTGTCTGATAACCACTTTGTTCGTTGTTACTTATTTGAATAATCACTAACGCACACCTTAAGCGATTGAAGCCGCTGGCATAACCTCGTCGGCTTCAATACCTTAGGTAAAAATATAAAACAAAGTCAGCACACGCCCCCGACGAATTGAGTGCTGGCGAGAAATCAATGATCTGGCTTGGAGATCTTTAATGCTGCTACTGATTAACCATATTGGTTATGAGCCACAAGGGCCAAAACAGGCGATACTAATGAGTAACACGCTCCGTGTTTCTTCCGATATCGCCCTGCTTGTTTGTGCAAACAGCCATCAAACGGTGTCGACTTTCGTTGTTGAACCACAAGCTAAAGTCGCACATTGGCATTTAGGTAGCTTTTATACGATCGACTTTTCTCAATACACCACTTCAGGGCAGTATTACCTGCGTTTTGAAAATACCCACTCCCCTATTTTTGAAATTGGTGAAGGGATACTGATGAAAAAAACGTTTTCTGATGTATTGCACTACTTCAAATCACAACGTTGTGGTGGCATTTTCGACCAGCAAGATAAGCTCGTACCACTGCTTGGTACATCAACCACTGCCGATGTACACGGTGGCTGGTACGACGCTTCCGGTGACGTCAGTAAGTATCTGAGTCACCTTTCTTACGCCAACTATTTAAACCCTCAACAAACCCCAATGGTGGTTTGGAATATGCTAAAGGGATTGGCACAACTAGAACACCACTCGAGTTTTGCTGCATTTTCTCGCACTCGCCTTAAGGAAGAGGCGTTATTTGGTGCTGATTTTCTGATCCGCATGCAAAACTCCGAGGGGTTCTTTTATACAACGGTCTTTGACAAATGGAGCAAGGACATTAAGCAGCGAGAGATCTGCGCCTATGCCACTCAATCTGGCCACAAGTCTGACGATTATCAAGCCGGATTTCGTCAAGGGGGAGGCATTGCGATTGCTGCTCTTGCGGTGGCAGCACGTTTAGATGTTCACGGTGATTTCACCTCAGAACACTATTTAACAGCGGCGGAGCATGGTTACTGGCATTTAAAAGAAAATAACACGCGCTATCTCGACGATGGTCAAGAGAACATCATTGATGCCTATTGCGCTCTGCTTGCATCGGTTGAACTCTACCGCTCAACTCATCAAACAAATTATCTGGTTGAGTGTCGTCTTTGGGCACAAAGGTTATGCGCTTATCAACACAGCGACGCTAACATCGCTCATTATTGGGCAGCCAATAGTGATGCCACTCGTCCTTATTATCACGCCGCCGAAGCTGGACTACCAGTGATTGCACTGTGCGAATATCTCGAGATTGAAACAGAAGAACACCGCAAACAATCGGTCGTTCAAGTGATTGAGAATGCTTGCCGCTTTGAGCTCACTATCACTCATCAAGTCAGTAACCCATTTGGCTACCCACGCCAATATGTAAAACCTGTGAATGGCGACAAACGCTGCGCATTTTTTGTCGCTCACGACAATGAATCCGGCTACTGGTGGCAAGGCGAAAATGCGCGTTTAGGATCGCTCGCGTGTATGGCTTATCGCGCCCAAGCGTTCGTCAACGCGGATCTGCATGCCCCTTTAACCACCTTTGCACAAAATGCATTGAACTGGATTGTCGGATTAAATCCATACGATATGTGCATGCTCGATGGGCACGGTCGCAACAATCCAGACTACCTCCCCCACCTAGGCTTTTTTAACGCCAAAGGGGGAGTGTGTAATGGCATTACAGGCGGTTTTGAAGATGAAGAAGATATCGCTTTCAACCCAGCGAAACAGAAGGATGACATGATGCAAAACTGGCGTTGGGCTGAGCAATGGATTCCTCATGGTGCTTGGTATCTGCTGGCAATCACAACCCAGTTTTGCCACTTCTCAACACCAGACTTAGAGAGGCAATCATGACTTTTTATTATGTCGGTATTGATGGAGGCGGCACATCATGTCGCGCACGCATCCGCAACGAGCAAGGCGCGCTGTTAGGTGAAGCGAAAAGCGGTAGCGCCAATATTTTATTGGGTGTGGAACTTGCCATGCAGACGATCATTGATGCAATTACTCAAGCGGCGCACCAAAGCGGGCTGACGAAAGAGAATTTTGCTCAGATGCACGTGGGTCTTGCTCTGGCTGGCGCAGAACAAAAATCCGCATGGCATGCGTTTATGTCTCAGACACATCCTTTTGCTTCACTAACGCTCAACACAGATGCTTACGGTGCCTGTATTGGTGCTCATAATGGCGACGATGGCGCAATTATGATCGCGGGAACGGGCTCTTGTGGCTTATTTTTACACGCTGGGCAGCAGCATGTGGTGGGTGGACGAGAGTTTCCTATATCCGATCAAGGCAGTGGTGCCATCATGGGTTTACGCCTAATCCAGCGCGTGCTGCTCATTGAGGATGGCATCGGCGAACCTTCATTATTAAGCGCTCATGTGATGCAACATTTTAACCACGATGTTGATCAGATTGTCGAATGGTCAAAAACCGCACTCCCACGCGACTATGGCCAGTTCTCTCCCGTTATTTTTTCTCTAGCACAACAAGGTGATGCGCTGGCGATCGAGCTTCTCAAACAAACCGCGGCAGACATCGAAATGTTTCTTGTCGCTCTTCATAACAAAGGAGCCAAGCGGATCTGCCTCATGGGTAGCATTGCAGAGCGTATCTTGTATTGGCTTTCTCCACCGGTACAGCAGTGGATTGTTCAACCTCAATTCGACGCTATCGAAGGCGCGATTATGTTTGCCGGCAAAGCCGAGCATAATTTGTATTAAGGAATCACTATGAGCTATCGAATTGACTTTGCGGTACTCTCAGAACAGAAGCAATTTTGCCGTTTTGGTTTAACGTTCCATAACTTAAGCGATCAAGACCTAAAAGACTGGTCGTTACATTTTGTGATTGATCGCTTCATTCAGCCAGACAGCATCACCCATGGCAACGTAGTGCAAATAGGCAGTTTCTGCTCATTAACGCCAGATATGACCGTGCTTGCTGCAAACTCACATTTTTACTGTGAATTTAGCATCAAAACCGCCCCTTTCCATTTTTACACTGATGGCGTAAAGCACGCCTTTGTTCAATGCAATGGTGAGCAACCTATCGAACGTCATGATGTGATCGTAACTCCGATTGCTCTCGCCTCGCCTTATCGTGAGCGCAGTGAAATACCCGCAACAGAAGCCGCGAGCCTCAGTCTCATTCCATTACCAAACAAGATTGAATCCGGCACAGGGCATTGCACCTTAACGACTTCGAGCCAGATTACCTTGCAATCCACATGCGCTGAGCAAGCTGCGACTTGGTTACAACAGGAACTCAACCGTATATTTGATTTTCAGCCCAAACCCATTGGCAGTGCTGATATTATCTACCGCACTAACCCGACCTTTGACGAGGGCGCGTATCAACTCAACGTCGATCGTACTGGCATTCGCTTAGAGGCGAGTGGCCATCAAGGCTTTATGTATGCTAGCGCGACCCTGTTGCAGTTGATCCAAATTCAAGATCAATCGTGGTTAGTCCCCTGCGTCAAAATCAGTGATGCGCCACGCTTTAAGTACCGAGGCATGATGCTCGACTGTGCGCGCCATTTTCATGGAATCGAGACAGTTAAGCGGCTTATTAACCAATTAGCGCATTACAAATTCAATACGTTCCATTGGCATTTGACCGATGACGAAGGATGGCGTATCGAAATTAAAGCACTACCACAACTCACCGACATCGGTGCATGGCGAGGGGTTGATGAAGTGCTCGAACCTCAATACAGCTTGTTAACGCAGCGCCACGGTGGTTTCTATACACAACAAGAGATCAAAGAGGTTATCGCATACGCTCAAGAGCGTGGTATCACAGTGATCCCTGAAATTGATGTTCCCGGACATTGCCGAGCCGCGATCAAATCTCTGCCTCATCTGCTGGCCGATGAAGAGGATCAATCACACTATCGCAGCATTCAATATTATAACGATAACGTCCTCTCCCCCGCCCTTGAAGGTACGTATGAGTTCTTAGATATCGTCTTGCAAGAAGTCTCTGAGCTATTTCCATCCCCCTTTATCCATATTGGTGCCGACGAAGTGCCCGATGGGGTCTGGATTAACAGCCCTAAATGTCAACAACTGATGGCTGATAATGGCTATACCGAGGCCAAAGAATTACAAGGACACTTACTACGTTATGCCGAACAAAAACTGCGTACGCTTGGCAAACGCATGGTCGGCTGGGAAGAAGCGCATCATGGCAATAAGGTCAGTAAAGATACTGTTATCTACTCTTGGCTTTCTGAAGCGGCGGCATTGAACTGCGCGAAACAGGGGTTTGATGTGATTTTACAACCCGGTCAGTACACGTATCTGGATATTGCTCAAGATTATGCGCCAGAAGAACCGGGCGTTGACTGGGCAGGTGTTACCCCATTAGAAAAAGCCTATCGCTATGAACCTTTAGCCGAAGTGCCCGAAAACGATCCACTCCGTAAACGAATTCTCGGTATTCAGTGCGCTTTATGGTGTGAATTAATCAATAACCCACAGCGTATGGAATACATGATTTACCCACGCTTAACTGCACTCGCCGAAGCAGGATGGACCCATAAAGTGCATCGTGATTGGCAAGATTATCTGTCACGGCTCAAAGGACATCTGCCTATGTTGGACAAGCAAGGCATCCGTTACCGAGCACCATGGAAATAAACACAAAACTTGGAGTCGGCATTACCTCTCCTTGGTTTTCACTAGCATAATTTTTGGCTGCAAAAGACGCAGCTTGTTTAAAAGGAAATGACAATGAAATACGGCTATTTCGATAACGACAATCGTGAATATGTCATCACACGCCCTGACGTTCCAGCGCCTTGGACCAACTACTTAGGGACAGAAAAATTCTGCACCGTGATCTCTCATAACGCGGGCGGTTACTCTTTTTACAATTCACCAGAATATAACCGTGTTACCAAATTTCGCCCGAACGCTTCTTTTGATCGCCCGGGGCACTATGTTTACTTACGTGACGATGCAACTGGCGACTATTGGTCTATTTCTTGGCAACCTGTAGCAAAAAGCTTAGAAGAAGCGAAGTATGAAGTCCGCCACGGCCTCTCTTACTCCAAATTCAAATGTGAATACAGCGGCATTAGTGCCACTAAAACTCTCTTTGTACCGAAAGGCGAAGATGCTGAAATTTGGGATGTCGTCATTAAAAACGATTCCACTGAGACTCGCACTATCAGCGCTTTTTCGTTTGTTGAATTCTCTTTTAGTCACATTCAATCCGATAACCAAAACCATCAGATGTCGCTTTACTCTGCAGGTACCGCTTATCACGCGGGTGTGATTGAGTACGATCTTTACTACAACACCAATGATTTCGAAGGCTTTTACTACTTAGCCTCGACGTTTGATCCAGACTCTTATGATGGACAACGCGATACCTTCCTCGGCTTGTATCGTGACGAAGCCAATCCCATTGCAGTAGAACGTGGTCACTGCTCGAACAGCGCGCAAACCTGCTACAACCATTGCGGTTCGCTGCACAAACAATTTGTGATCCAACCGGGTGAAGAAGTTCGCTTTGCTTATATTTTGGGAATTGGTAAAGGCAATGGCGCGCGTTTGCGTGCTAAGTACCAAGACTTGGCTAATGTCGATGCCGCTTTTGCTGGGATCAAAGCGCATTGGGATGAACGTTGTGCGAAATTCCAAGTAAAATCACCGAATGAAGGCCTTGATACCATGATCAACACTTGGACGCTTTATCAAGCGGAAACGTGTGTGGTGTGGTCTCGCTTTGCCTCTTTCATTGAAGTGGGCGGTCGTACTGGCCTTGGTTACCGTGATACGGCGCAAGATGCCATTTCAGTACCGCACGCAAACCCGAAGATGACCCGTAAACGCTTGGTTGATCTGCTTCGTGGTCAAGTCAAAGCGGGCTATGGCCTACACCTATTTGATCCTGACTGGTTTGATCCAGAAAAAGCGGATGTCAAACCATCAAAATCGCCAACCGTTGTACCAACACCAAGTGATGAAGATAAGATCCACGGCATTGAAGATACGTGTTCTGACGATCATCTCTGGCTCGTTCCAACCATCTGTAAATACGTGATGGAAACAGGTGAAACATCCTTCTTTGATGAAGTGATCCCTTACGCCGATGGTGGCAATGCAACGGTTTACGAACACATGAAGGCGGCGCTTAACTTCTCGGCAGAATACGTGGGGCAAACAGGTATCTGCAAAGGCTTACGCGCTGACTGGAACGATTGCTTGAACTTAGGTGGTGGCGAATCATCTATGGTTTCTTTCCTCCACTTTTGGGCACTGCAAGAGTTTATTGACCTTGCAAAATACCGTGACAATGCAGAGGACGTTGCGAAATACACCGAAATGGCGGCGAACGTACGTGAAGCTTGTGAAACTCACCTTTGGGATGAAGAAGGTGGCTGGTATATCCGTGGCCTAACGAAAAATGGCGACAAGATAGGAACTGCTCAGCAAACTGAAGGTCGAGTTCACCTTGAATCAAACACACTCGCCGTCTTATCGGGCGCAGTGTCGCAAGAGCGTGGTGAAAAAGCGATGGATGCCGTTGATGAGAATCTATTCTCCGAATACGGTCTACATCTGAACGCACCTTCCTTCTCAACCCCTAATGATGACATCGGTTTCGTTACTCGTGTTTATCAAGGTGTTAAAGAAAATGGCGCTATTTTCTCACATCCAAACCCTTGGGCATGGGTTGCAGAAACGAAGCTTGGCCGTGGTGATCGAGCCATGAAGTTCTACGACGCATTAAACCCTTATAACCAAAACGACATCATTGAAAAGCGCGTTGCCGAACCTTACTCATACGTGCAGTTCATTATGGGACGAGATCACCAAGATCACGGCCGTGCGAACCATCCATGGTTAACAGGTACGTCTGGTTGGGCCTACTTTGCCGTCACCAACTTCATTTTGGGTGTTCGTGTCGGTTTTGATGGCCTCGTCGTCGACCCATGCATTCCTACCAATTGGCCTGGTTTTGAAGTCACTCGCCAATGGCGCGGCGCGACTTACAACATCACAGTGCAAAACCCGAACTCCGTCAGTAAAGGGGTGAAAACAATCACAGTGAATGGCGAAGCAGTAGAAGGCGTGATTCCTGTCATGGCACAAGGCAGTGTCAACGATGTAGTGGTTATTCTCGGTTAACGCGATTTGAGCCTCAGCGCGAAGGAGCTGAGGCTCAACATTCGTCCCACAAGGATTTTATTATGATCAAATTTGGTACAGGTGGCTGGCGCGCCTTTATTGGTGAAGAGTTTACCAAAGACAACGTCTGTCTAGTGGCTCAATCACTTGCCAACATCATTAACCACGAAAATGTGGCTAACAACGGGTTCGTTATCGGCTACGACCGCCGCTTTCTTTCTGACAAAGCCGCACGTTGGTTTGCGCAAGTCTTAGCAGCGAATGGCGTGGTGGTAAGCTTTATCGATAAGTTTGTTCCCACCCCTATTGTGATGTTCAAGGCCAAAGAGATGAATTGCGCCTATTCGGCGTGTATTACGGCATCCCACAACCCTGCGGACTACAACGGCATTAAAGTGTTCATTGAAGGTGGACGAGACGCTGATGAGGTGATCACACAAAAGATTGAACAGCAAATCGCGTCACTGACGCTTGCCGATGTAAAACACGTCGAATTTGAACAAGCGCTGCAAGATAAATCGATTGTCATCATAAATCCAATGAATGAGTTTGTGGATTCAATCATCAATTTTATCGATATTGAAGCGATCAAAAAAGCCAACCTGCGTGTGTTGATTGACCCTATGTTTGGCGTCGCGAAAAATGCATTGCAGACGGTTCTGATCAATGGCCGCTGCGATGTGGATGTGATCAATGATGGCAAAAACCCCGATTTTGGCGGTTTAATGCCTTCCCCTAATGCAGCGACTCTTTATCGTCTCAAACATTTAGTGGCCGCAGAAGGTTACGATATTGGGATAGGTACCGATGGCGATGCAGACCGACTTGGTATTATTGATGAGAAAGGCAACTTCATCCATCCTAATGAAGTACTGATCCTGCTTTACTACTACCTGCTTGAATATAAGGGTTGGAAAGGATCCGTGGTGCGTAACATCGCCACCACCCACCTACTGGATAAAATTGCCGCTGACCACGATGAGAAAAGTTTTGAAGTCCCCGTTGGCTTTAAACACATCAGTTCACAAATGGAAGCGGATGATTCACTGATTGGTGGTGAGAGCTCCGGCGGTTTAACCATTCGTGGACACATCAAAGGTAAAGATGGGGTTTTTGCATCGAGTTTGTTGGTTGAAATGATCAGCGTGACAGGTAAAAAACTCTCCGAATTACTGGGGGAAATTTACGCGAAATACGGTTACGCCTACACCGCAGAAGGTGACTGCAAATTTAAAGCCGCGCAAAAAGAGTCGTTGTATAACAAAATTTACGTTGAGAAACAGTTGCCTCAATTTGAGTATGAGATTGAGAAAGTCAGTTACGAAGACGGAGCCAAAGTCTACTTTAAAAACGGCGGCTGGGTTATTGCTCGTTTCTCTGGTACCGAACCATTACTACGCATTTTTGCTGAAATGGCGGATAAAGACACTGCAGAACGTGTTCTTCAACAGGTGAAAGATTTTCTATCGTTATAGCTTTTACCCACTTCGACTCAAATTTGAGTCGCTATACCCGCACAGTATGAAGAGGTTGTAGGTATATCGGTGAAGAACACTTGCCCGGCGTCATGCCGGGCTTTTTTTAAAAAGCCAACACACCTTGCGTATCAATGCTGACTGCAACACTTTGCCCAACACTCAACGGCTGTGAAGAACTCGCCAGCAACTTACTGCCATACGCATCAATCACATAACGGCAGTGATCGCCCATAAATTGCTGCTCTAACACGCGGACTTTGCTCTCTTGCTGCGCACTAATTTGAATGTGTTGTGGCCGCAGTAGTAATTCGCATTTGGCTTCAAGCTCAATGGGTTGCTGAGCTTTGGCGTCAACTACACCTAAATCGGTCTCAAATTGCCATTCTGAAATTCGTTTGGCGCTTAAATAACTTCCACCACCCAAGAAATCGGCCACAAATTTACTCGACGGTTGGTAGTACAGCTCTGATGCGGTGCCATATTGCTCAATCACACCGTGATTCATTACCGCCATTTTATCAGCAAAAGCAAAAGCTTCTTCGCGGCTATGGGTCACAAAAATAGCCGTCACACCCTGCTTTTTAAAAATGTTGCGAATTTCACCGATCAACTCATGGCGAACTTGGGTATCGATGTTGGAAAACGGCTCATCAAGCAGGAGTAGATCCGGTTTATACGCCAAGGAGCGAGCAATCGCCACTCGCTGCTGCTGCCCACCTGATAGTTGATGAGGATAACGATCCCCCAGCTCAGCTAAGTGCACTAATGCCAACATCTCTTCGACTTTTGCTTTGCGCTCGGTTTGAGAGAGTTGACGCAATCCAAACGCGATATTTTCCGCAACAGTTAAGTGAGGAAACAGCGCATAATCTTGGAAAATCATCCCTATGTTTCGCGCTTCCGGTGGCAACCAATGTTGACCATCGTCAATCGTCACACAATTAAGGCTCATCACCCCAGAGCTAAGCGGCAGCAAACCCGCAATAGCTTTCAATAAGGTCGTTTTCCCACAACCACTTGCTCCTAATAAACAGACGATTTCTCCCTGTTTGACTTCCAGCGACAGTGATTGTAAAACCGTTTGGTTTTCATATTTGCAAGTCAAATCATGGATAGACAGCGCACAACTCATCAGTGATTTTGCTCCAGTGAACGGTTAACGACGATAAGTGGAATTAAACCAACCGCGACCAAGAGTATCGCAGGCAAAGCAGCCACTTCTAATTGTTCATCCGATGCGTAGTTATAAACATAGGTCGCCAAGGTTTCGAAATTGAACGGACGCAATAACAAAGCGGCATTCAGCTCTTTCATTGACTCAATAAACACCAACAACCCAGCGATAAGCGTACCACGGCGGATCAATGGCAGATGAACTCGCCACAGCATAGCGTTCGATCGATAACCCATAGTTCGAGCCGCCATATCCAAAGAAGGTGAGACTTTATTGAGGCTACTTTCTATGCTACCAATCGCCACGGCCGAAAAACGCACCACTAAAGCAAAAATAATAGCAAACATCGAACCAGAAAAGATAAGACCCGGTCGCCCCCATTGCATCGCTTTAGCAACATCATTGACCCAATGATCCATAAACAGCACCGGAACCATCACACCAATCGCTAGCACGGTTCCGGGAACCGCATAACCCATAGAAGACAAGCGCATAAAGGCTAAAGTCACCCCATTGGCGTTCAACCGATGGCAAAAATTCACGACCAAAGCAATCAACACCGCCACCAGCGCTGTCGTCAACGAAACCGTTAAGCTATTGATCGCAAAGTCTTGGAACTCCGAAGTCCAACTTTTCGCAAAATAGTGATAAGCGAATGAGACCAACTGCAATAAAGGCAGAAGAAACGCGAGCGCAACTAGCCCCCAACACCAACACAAAGCGGCCCATTTTTTCCACCCTTGCAACTGATAGCGAAAATCTTCATGGCTGTTAAATTGGCTTTGAAATAATTTCTGTTTACGACGACTATAGCGCTCTGCGCTCAGCAGTAATAATACAATCACCAACATGATGGCGGATATTTTCGCTGCCGCATTCAAATTAGAATAACCGAGCCAAGTGTCATACACCGCAGTCGTTAGGGTATTAACGGCAAAGTAACTCACCGTACCAAAATCTCCCACCGTTTCCATCGCCACTAAGGAGAGGCCAACCGCCATCGCGGGTCGTGCAAGCGGTAGTGAAATCAGACGAAAACTCTGCCACGGAGAGCATTTTAATAGACGAGCGGATTGCAATAAGGAGACGTTTTGTTCCATGAATGCTGCACGGCACAGTAGGTAAACATATGGATAAAGCACCAGCGCAAGCACAATGCTTGCCCCGCCCAAACTGCGAATGTCGGGAAACCAGTAATCACCTGCGCCCCAACCCGTAATATCTCTAAGTAACACTTGCACTGGGCCTGCGTAGTCAAACCAACCAGTAAAGATGTAACCGATAATGTAGCCGGGCATCGCAAGTGGTAACACCAAAGCCCATTGTAAAATGCGTTCGGTTGGCAGCTTACACATTGCCATTAACCAAGCACTGGGAATGCCAAATAGCAAAGAAAGCCCCATCACACTGAACGTTAATACGACGGTATTAAAGGTATAGGTGGGCATCACTGTTGACATGAGATGAGAAAAAACCTCATCACTTTGTCCCGCAGCGGTAATAAAGATGGCTAAGATCGGCAAAACCAGTAGCACAGTGACACTGGCACTACTGGTTTTCCATAATGTATTTTTTTCTTTCATTGCCTAATTACAATAAGGCTTACTGACACATAAATGCGTTTGCAAATACATCTCATGCCCCTTCAATAGAATAGGGGCACTGTTATACCCCTAGAACCGATTAAAGGTCAAATTTCACTTCATCAAGCAGCTTAATTGCCGCGGCATGATTGTCGGCAATTTTTTCGAGCGGCAGTGGATCCGCTTTAAAATCACCCCATGAAGCGACTAGTGCAGAACGCTCAACACCTGCTTTTACTGGGTATTCAAAGTTGACGTCAGCGTACATGTGCTGTGCTTTATCGCTGGTCAAAAACTCCATCAGCTTAACTGCGTTTTCTTTGTTAGGCGCGTACTTCGCCATCGCCATACCACTCACGTTAACATGCGTGCCTTGCGCATTCTGACCTGGGAAGTTGATGTAGACAGCTTCAGCCCATGATTTTTGCTTATCATCAGCTAACATTTTCCCTAAATAATAGCTATTACCCAATGAGACATCACACAAACCTTCTTTAATCGCTTTAACTTGGTCACGATCGTTACCTTGAGGCTTACGTGCTAAATTTGCTTTGACACCTTCAAGCCAAACTTTAGTGCTCGCTTCGCCTTGCTCTGCAATCATGGATGCAACCAGCGCCACGTTGTAAGGGTGCTTACCACTACGAGTACAGATTTTGCCTTTAAATTCAGGCTTCGCGAGGTCAGCGTAGTTGAAGTCATCACCCAGCTTGCCTACGCGATCGCGTGATGAGTAGACGCTACGGGTACGTATTGTTAGTGCAAACCACTCATCTGCGCTATCGCGATATTGGGCAGGAATGTTAGTTTCAATGGTTTTGTTATCCACCGCTTGGACTAAACCTTTTTCAGATAACTCAAAAAGACGGCTAAATTCTGAGGTTAAAATCACGTCAGCAGGGCTGTACTCACCCTCTTGTACCAATTTCTCAGCAATCCCTTCTTTCGCAAACTTCACATTCACTTTAATGCCCGTTTGTTGAGTGAACTCTTTAAACATCGGCTCAATCAAAAATGGTTGGCGGTATGAGTAAACGTTGACCTCCTCTGCCGCCATCGCGCTCGGAGCCATCACACTACATGCCATCGCAGACAGAGTAAGCAGTTTCTTCATTTCTAGTTCCCTTTAAAATTGGTAATGATAATGTTTATCAGTTTCGTTATTATATTGATGATAGATTGAAAAACAATTCAATCAATAAAAAAACCTGCCTTAATCGGCAGGTTTTTAGGTAGGTTATCTGTAAGGAAATATTACTTTATTGTCACGAATTCTGGGTAGGCCCCCACCCCACAGTCGTGCATATCCATCCCTTCTAATTCTTCTTCTTCCGAAACTCGAATGCCTATCGTTGCCTTCAGGATGCCCCAAACCACAAGGCTTGCACCAAATACCCAAGCGAAAATCACTGCGGCTCCAAGTAGTTGAGCGCCAAAGCTCGCATCAGTATTGCTGATTGGCACAACCATTAAACCGAACAAACCACATACGCCATGTACTGAAATTGCGCCCACAGGATCGTCAATTTTCACTTTATCAAGGGCAATAATGCTAAACACCACTAACACACCCGCTACAGCACCAATCGCTACCGCATACAGTGGTGATGGAGAGAGAGGATCAGCGGTAATAGCCACTAACCCGGCCAACGCACCGTTGAGTACCATGGTTAAATCCGCTTTACCCCAAGTGGTTTTACACACTAATAGAGCCGCGATAGAACCCGCTGCTGCAGCGGCATTGGTGTTGAGGAAAATCTGACCAACCGCTGTTGCGTTTTCAAAATCAGACAGCATTAGTTGTGAACCACCGTTAAAACCAAACCAGCCAAACCACAGGATAAATGTACCCAAAGTCGCAAGTGGCATGTTGGAGCCCGGAATAGGGTAAATTTCACCATTTTTACCGTATTTACCTTTACGTGCTCCCAACAAGATGACCCCAGCTAGCGCCGCCGATGCACCCGCTAAGTGAACAATACCAGAGCCGGCAAAATCACTGAAACCGGCAGCTGAAAGAAAGCCACCGCCCCAAGTCCAATAGCCTTCCATTGGGTAAATGAATGCGGTCAAAATGCCGGAAAAAATAAGGAACGACCACAATTTCATTCGCTCAGCGACAGCGCCAGAAACCACCGACATCGCGGTTGCCACAAACACCACTTGGAAGAAAAAGTCTGATTCAAGGGAGTGATCCGCGCCTTCTGCTTGGCTACCTATCAAGGAGCCGAATGAAGGCAGCCAGCCTGCTTCTGCGTTATCAACATACATAATGTTGTAACCAACCACTAAATACGTGGTACAGGCAATCGCGTACAAACAAAAGTTTTTGGTTAAAATTTCAGTGGTGTTTTTAGAACGAACTAAACCTGCCTCTAGCATGGCAAAGCCAGCCGCCATCCACATCACCAACGCACCCGAAATCAAGAAAAAAAACGTATCGAGTGCGTAACGTAGCTCTGTTACCGTTGCTGCTAATTCCATAATGGTTATCTCCAATCCTTTGAATCTTTACAGTGCTTCACTGTCCATTTCGCCAGTACGAATACGCACAGCTTGGCTGAGGTCATACACAAAAATTTTTCCGTCACCAATTTTTCCGGTGTGCGCCGCTTTGATAATCGCCTCTATCACGCGATCGACATTTTCAGCTTGTGTCGCTATTTCTAATTTCACTTTAGGCAGAAAATCGACTTGATATTCCGCGCCTCGGTAGAGCTCGGTGTGCCCTTTTTGGCGACCAAAGCCTTTCACTTCGGAAACCGTCATCCCTTCGATGCCGACATCGGCCAAAGCTTCACGCACATCGTCTAACTTAAATGGTTTAATTATCGCGTTGATCAGTTTCATTGCATCCTCTCACAAGCAGTAGTCCGTTTACGATCAATACAATCCAAGCCGCGTGCCAACTTTTTAACTTAATGATTTTAAAAGATTTGCAACCATTTCTTATGCCAAAAAGAAAAGGGTTGCACAAATAAGGTGCAACCCTTTCCCACAAATAAAGCGAAGTGGTTAATCTTCACCAGTTTTGTGCAGCGCTAAGTGAAGTCCGCAGGTGAGTAACGTACAAATTCGCACCACTGCTTGATCATCAAAGCAAAATCATCAATGCCGCAGATTGCGGTGCTTTCACAATCGTAAAAATCAAACTCACTGTCACTATCAAGCGCTTCACCATGCGTCAAAACATTGGCCTGAACCGTGACCTCATCGGCAAGAATCATCACGCTGATTTCCTGCCCCTCAAGCGTCTGCTCTTGATTAAATGCACGTTTCGATGCTGCCATTAGCGCAATAACTTGATCTATTTTGGGAAGATCGTTGCTGATCTCCTCTTGTAGCCAACGGCCAATAATTTCGTGCCCCATCGAAAAAGAGCAGTAATAGCTCCCATCTAGGGTATTTTTTTTAAATTCGTAGTCCATCGGGTTCTCGATATTGGTGCTTGGGGATACGGATAACTTTGTTATTATCGGTGATTATGGCTAACGAAACCACTTGAGATTATGCAGATCACAGAAACCACCGCACGCCAGATTGTAGAAAGAGCGATGAAGATCATCACTTATTCAGTCAACGTAATGGATGAAAAGGGACGCATTATTGGCTCAGGTGATCCCACTCGTTTGCACCAGAAACACGAAGGGGCGATTTTAGCCATCAATGAAAATCGAGTGGTTGAAATTGATCATGCCACCGCCAGTTACCTAAAAGGCGTTAAACCCGGCATCAATTTCCCCATCATTTATCAACAACGAGTGATCGGCGTAGTTGGAATTTCCGGTAACCCAACGGAAGTTCACCGTTATGGCGAGCTGGTCAAAATGACGGCGGAGCTTATCGTTGAACAAGCCGCACTAATGGCACAAGTACAGTGGAATAAGCGCCACCGTGAAGAGCTGCTATTACAACTAATTCAAGGTGCCACTCTCAATGAAACACAGCTCAATTCAATCGCCGAGCGATTAGGGCTCGACCTTTCCCAGCCGCGTATCGCTGCCGTGGTCAAATTGATCCCAGATAACGACACCGCCTTATCGCTAGAACACTTACAGCAGTTAGTGCATCTGCTGGAATACCCTGAACGGGACAATTTGGTGGGGATCATTTCAGTTTCTCACAACGAAGTGGTGGTTTTAAAACCCATCTCACTCACCGAAAAAGGTTGGTCACAAGAGGCCGAAACGAAACGAGTCAATCAACTGTTGAAGCGAGTGAAAAAAGAGGGCAAATTCACCATCAAAATTGCACTAGGTGATTATTTTGCAACGCTCTCTGGGCTGGCTCAATCTTATCAAACCGCCAAGTTAACGATGCAAGCCTCCCACCATAAACAGGGAGACGTCTTCTTTTATCAAGATGATAAGTTACCTGTACTGCTCAATAGCGTACAGCATGAGCTATGGAGCCGCGAGCAGTTACGCCAACCCTATACCCTGCTGGAACGGTATGACACTAAGGGAATATTAATTAAAACCCTCCGCCATTATTTTGAGCAGAACTGCGATGTTCATCAAACTTGCCAAACACTGCATATTCACCGTAATACCTTGCGCTATAGGCTTGAAAAGATTGAGCAAGTAACTGCTTTGAAATTCAATCAGTTAAATGACATTACTCACCTTTATTTGGCTTTATCTTGCTTCAAATAAAAACATAAAATTGTGCATTTGCACAATTAATCAGTCGCATCAAAGCCAGTAATCTGTGCAATAGACTGAAGACTCTTTTATTTTTGCTCCCTATATTGCAGCCAATCACTGATAAAAAATATGGATATAGAAGATGATTGAAGTTTCAACTCTCGGAGCTCTGGCCGCATTAGTCGTGGCTATCACGCTCATTCTAAAAAAAGTACCACCCGCCTATGGCATGATCATCGGCGCGTTGGTCGGTGGCGTGATCGGCGGTGTATCGCTGACCGACACCGTTGCTCTGATGATTGGTGGCGCACAAGGCATTGTGACCGCAGTGCTACGCATTCTTGCAGCAGGTATTTTGGCTGGTGTATTGATTGAATCAGGCGCTGCCACTTCCATTGCAGAAACCATAGTGAAAAAGGTTGGAGAAACTCGCGCTTTATTTGCCTTGGCCTTAGCAACCTTAATTTTGACTGCGGTCGGCGTGTTTGTCGACGTGGCAGTAATCACCGTATCTCCTATCGCTCTGGCGATCGCTCGTCGTGCCGATCTCTCCAAGGCGGCCATTCTGCTAGCGATGATTGGCGGCGGTAAAGCGGGTAACGTAATGTCACCTAACCCTAATGCGATTGCCGCAGCCGACGCGTTTAACGTGCCACTTACTTCTGTAATGGCGGCGGGTATTATTCCTGGGATCTGCGGGCTTATTGTGGCTTACTTGATTGCCAAACGTTTAGTCAATAAAGGAAGTAAAGTCTCTGCCAGTGAAGTCGTTGCGGTGGATCATTCTAGGCTCCCCCGCTTTAGCTCAGCGATCATCGCACCATTAGTGGCGATTGTGTTACTCGCACTACGCCCTATCGCTGGCATCAATGTGGATCCTTTAATTGCACTCCCATTAGGCGGATTAGTCGGTGCGGTCGTGATGGGACGATTTGCAGACACTAACCACTTCGCGGTTTCAGGTTTAACACGCATGGCTCCAGTTGCGGTTATGCTGCTTGGTACTGGTACTTTAGCCGGCATCATCGCCAATTCAGGTCTTAAAGGCGGTTTAATCGAAGTACTGACCGCTTCTGGGTTGCCTTCTTACCTGCTTGCACCGATCTCAGGTGCAATGATGTCACTGGCAACCGCTTCAACCACCGCAGGTACAGCCGTTGCCTCCAGCGTCTTTAGCTCCACTATACTCGAACTAGGCGTACCCGCACTGGCAGGGGCTGCCATGATCCATTCAGGTGCGACCGTACTTGATCATATGCCACACGGTAGTTTCTTCCATGCTACGGGCGGAGCGGTACATATGGACATTCGTGAGCGTCTCACCTTAATTCCTTATGAATCGGCAGTAGGTTTAGTAATTGCCTTCATTTCTGTGATGATTTTTGGCGTATTTGGTCTGTTTGTTTAACGCAGTTAAGGTGTTAAAAAATGAAAATTGTTATTGCTCCAGATTCTTATAAAGAGAGCCTAACGGCAATGGAAGTCGCCACCGCGATAGAGAATGGATTCAAACAAGTGTTGCCCGATGCGCACTACATTAAGTTACCGATGGCCGATGGCGGTGAAGGGACGGTCCAATCACTGGTTGATGCCACTAATGGATCGATTGTTACCACAACCGTAACGGCCCCACTGGGTGAACAAGTCGAGGCTTTTTATGGCTTAATGGGTGATGGCAAAACAGCGATTATTGAGATGGCGGCCGCATCTGGCTTACACCTTGTGCCGCCAGAGCAACGCAACCCAATGAACACCACCAGCTACGGTACTGGTGAGCTGATTAAAACCGTGCTCGATCAAGGTGTTGAACACATCATCATCGGCATTGGTGGCAGCGCAACCAACGATGGTGGCCTCGGCATGGCGCAAGCCCTCGGCATTCAACTGCTTGATTCAGATGGCAATCCATTAGGCTTTGGTGGCGGTGAATTGTCGAAACTGGCCTCAATTGATCTCTCGCAGCTTGATCCACGTTTAGCCCGCATCAAACTGGAGGTCGCCTGCGATGTCGATAATCCACTGTGCGGCGTACAAGGCGCTTCGCATGTCTTTGGCCCACAAAAAGGAGCAACACCTGAGATGGTCGCGCAACTTGATGACAACCTTGCGCATTATGCAAACATCATCAAAACGCAATTAGGCCTTGATGTGAAAGAGATGCCGGGCGCTGGCGCGGCAGGCGGTTTAGGTGCGGCGCTGGTTGGTCTACTAGGAGCGAGCCTTCGTCCGGGCATTGAAATTGTGATGGATGCCGTGAACCTTAGCGATGTAGTAAAGGATGCCGATTTAGTCATCACCGGGGAAGGACGCATTGATAGCCAAACCATTCACGGTAAAACGCCAATCGGTGTTGCGCGCACTGCCAAACGTTTTTCCGTGCCAGTGATCGGTATTGCAGGCTGCTTGTCAGCAGACTGCGCCGTTGTTCACCCACATGGCATCGATGCGGTATTCAGTATCGTTCCACGCTCGGTCGACTTGCCTACAGCCCTTGCCGAAGCGGCGCAAAATGTAGAAATGACCGCGCGTAATGTCGCGTGTGTTTTTAGCTTGTCTTACAGGCAATAACTATTTCGCTGAATACCATATGACGTTCACGCTCATTTTAACGCCATTGACAGAACAACGTTATGAATTATGGGTCAAGTCATTGTTGGCGGATGCAGCCACCGATCGAACTTAATCTAATGCTATTTCAGCATTGATTGAGAAGCTAGAATGGTAAAAAGCCACCGAATCGGTGGCTTTTTTATTAGGAGGTTAGCTTGGATAGCTCTTACACCGCTTGCTGGACAATCACACTGTCTGCTTTTTTAGTGTATTGCGCCATACGATGGAAGTTGAGGTAGCGATAGGTGTCAGCTGCAGTTGCGTTGATCTGCTTCGCGTACTCTAGATACTCTTCCAGTGTCGGAATGCGGCCTAAAATGGCGCCCACGGCCGACAGCTCTGCCGAAGCAAGGTAAACATTCGCGCCAGTCCCTAAACGGTTCGGGAAGTTACGAGTCGACGTCGACATGACGGTCGCTTTATCAGCAACACGCGCTTGGTTACCCATGCATAACGAACATCCTGGAGTTTCAATGCGTACCCCAGCGCGACCAAAGATGCCGTAATAGCCCTCTTCGATAAGCTGATCTTTGTCCATCTTAGTCGGTGGCGCAACCCACAAACGCGTATCTAACTGACCATTGAACTTCTCAAGCAATTTACCTGCCGCGCGGAAGTGACCAATGTTGGTCATACAAGAACCGATGAAGACTTCATCAATAGGCGTACCTTGTACATCAGAAAGTAAGCGCGCATCGTCTGGGTCATTTGGCGCACATAAAATCGGCTCTTTAATCTCAGCAAGATCAATCTCAATCACATGTGCGTATTCTGCATCACTATCCGCTTGCATCAACTCAGGATTGGCTAGCCACGCTTCCATCGCCGTAATACGACGCTCAATAGTACGGCGGTCACCATAACCTTCGGCGATCATCCACTTCAACATAGTGATGTTAGAGTTGAGGTACTCTTCAATTGAGGCTTGTGACAATTTAACCGTACAACCTGCAGCACTACGTTCTGCCGAGGCATCAGAAAGTTCAAACGCTTGCTCAACCGTTAAGTGCTCAACCCCTTCGATTTCTAGCACACGGCCAGAGAATTCGTTAATTTTCCCCGCTTTCGCCACTGTAAGCAGGCCTTGCTTAATCCCGTAATAAGGAATCGCGTGCACTAGATCGCGCAGCGTGATGCCCGGCTGCATTTCACCTTTGAAACGCACCAAGACAGATTCTGGCATATCCAGTGGCATCACACCCGTTGCGGCCGCAAAAGCAACCAAGCCAGAACCGGCTGGGAATGAAATGCCAAGCGGGAAGCGTGTATGCGAGTCACCACCAGTACCGACGGTATCAGGTAACAACATACGGTTTAGCCATGAGTGAATCACGCCATCACCCGGACGCAGTGAAACACCGCCACGGTTCATGATGAAATCAGGCAAGGTATGGTGGGTATTCACATCGACAGGCTTTGGATAAGCCGAGGTATGACAGAAAGATTGCATGACTAAGTCAGCAGAGAAACCAAGACACGCCAAATCTTTCAATTCATCACGTGTCATCGGGCCAGTGGTATCTTGCGATCCAACCGTGGTCATTTTAGGTTCGCAGTAAGTCCCCGGGCGAACACCCGTCACGCCGCATGCTTTACCAACCATTTTCTGAGCCAGTGTATAACCTTTGCCTGTATCAGCCACTGCTACTGGGCGACGAAATACTGTTGACGCTTCTAAACCTAGTGCTTCGCGTGCTTTATCCGTTAAACCACGACCAACGATCAGTGGAATACGGCCGCCAGCGCGCACTTCATCAATCAATACGTCGGTTTTAAGCTTGAACGTGGCAAGCACTTCGCCAGTGTCGTGGTTACACACTTTGCCTTCAAATGGGTAAACATCAATCACATCACCCATGTTGAGTTTGGTAACGTCAACTTCAATCGGCAACGCGCCGGCATCTTCCATGGTGTTGAAGAAGATAGGTGCAATTTTACCGCCGAGCACGTAGCCACCCGCGCGTTTATTGGGCACAAATGGGATGTCGTCACCCATAAACCACAAAACAGAGTTAGTCGCGGATTTACGAGACGAGCCTGTACCGACCACATCACCCACATAGACTAGCTGATGGCCTTTCTCTTTTAGAGCTTCGATTTGAGTGATAGGGCCAATGCTGCCTGCTTTATCAGGTTGAATGCCTTCACGTTCATTTTTCAACATAGCCAGTGCGTGCACTGGAATATCTGGGCGTGACCATGCATCTGGCGCTGGTGACAAATCATCAGTATTGGTTTCACCAGTAACTTTAAATACGGTTAGCGTGATCTTCTCTTGAAGCGCCAGTTTTGAAAGGAACCATTCCGCGTCTGCCCATGATTGCAACACTTTTTGTGCATGTGCATTACCCGCTTTTGCTTTCTCTTCAACGTCATAGAACGCATCAAACATCAGTAGAGTACGCGATAGTGCATCAGCCGCAATCGGTGCCAGCTCAGCATCATCAAGCAATGAGACTAGCGGCTCGATGTTATAACCACCTTGCATAGTTCCGAGTAGTTGCGCAGCTTTTGCGCGGCTCACTAACGGTGAAGAGACCTCACCTTTAGTGATGGCGGTTAAAAAGCCCGCTTTAACATAAGCGGCCTCATCCACACCGGGAGGAATTCGATTTTCAAGGAGATCAAGCATGAACGCTTCTTCACCTTGAGGGGGATTTTTCAACAGTTCAACAAGTCCTGCGACTTGTTCAGCATTTAGGGGTCTAGGAACAACTCCTTCGGCAGCACGCTCTGCGACGTGTTTACGGTAGGCTTCAAGCACGACTTTTTCCTCTCATTGCGGTTTACCCCATTATTATTGACATGATGGGCAAACATCCTTGGAAACTTGGCTCTCCATTGCCAGATATTTTTATGTAATCAGCGGCAGAGAGGCCAAACTGTGGGACGAAGAATAGCAAATTTAACTTTAAATTAAAATCTTATCATTTTGACCAACATAGCAACTTAAGACTAAAGTTCTATGATTTTTGAGTCACTTACCGCCCACTTTTCAGCTCAATTCTCGCTAAAAGGTAGTGCCAATACTCAAGTATATCGAATCAAAATTATCTTCGGTTCGACCATAAGCAAACATAATCGGTCCAATCGGCGAATCAACACCAGCAAACACCGATCCCGCACCGTATAATGGGGCGGTATCAAAGCTTAGATCAGGATCAGACCATACACCGCCGTATTCTATTGATGCACCGACATAAAATGGGGAACTGAACAGGCCAAAGTCATTATCAAACCAGCGATAACGATACACTAAACTGGTGAACGCTTTGTTCTGGCCAATTAAGCTGTTACGAGGGATACCCGATAAATTTAAGAAACCACCAATCGATTTAGGGTTTATCGGTTCACTGGAATTTTTACTTTGTACCACACCGTAATCAAGATTACCGACCAAAGTATGGCGACCAAAGCTGTAAGCGGCGATCAGTTCACCGGAAAATTCATACACGGTATCGTTTGATTCAAGATCAGAAGAGACGCCAGAAACTTTATCGTGCGATGCAAGATACTCAAGATCAAGATAAACACCGCGGGTAGGCAAGCTAAAGTCATCTAAGGTATCAATGCGATAGTTAGCAAACACACCAGCACGGGTGTAATCCATATTTCCCATGGATGGCCAATTTGACACTTCAGCCTCCCCATCGGTATAGCGGATCCCTAACTTAAACTCTCGCCATAATTTATCTTGATAACCAAGCGACAATTCTCCAATCCATTCTAAATAGCTGATCGGTAAATAGTCTTTACTGGCTTCTAGACTGGTGTCATCAAACCCTTGCATTGGCTTATTACGTTTATCATTACTAAACGAAATCAAAGCTGAGGTAAACGCTTTTTGCCCTGAGAACAGAGGAGAAAAAAGCTCCGCTTCGATGATCTTATCGGTGCCCATTTCTAAATTGAAACGTAATTCAGAACCAAACGAATTTAAGTTAGTGAAATTGGAAGAGATACCCAGCGCATATTGACTATCCGTATGAAAATCATCTTCTAAGAAAAAGCGAAAATTGAGGTAATTTGGCCCCCAAGATTTCTCTTTTACATCGATGACCAGTTGGTTCTTTCCTTCAAATTCTCGGTATTCATAGGTCACTAACTCAAAGCGATCCAATGCATAGAGATTTTCGACCGTCGCTTCAATCTGCTCGGTTGATAGCGGTTGTCCTGTCTTTAAATGTAAACGGTTTTTTAACAATTGATCGCTGTAATGACTGCGGTTGTTGAGTACGATTTCATCAACCTGCACATCATCGCCATAAATTAAAGCCCTGCGGCGAGCTTGTTTTGCTTCCACATAGCGTTGATAACTAGCACTCGATAATGACAACGAAGTCAATACCGATTGGTTCGCCATTGCAATCTCATACCCTTTTTCATAAGCGGTAGGCATTTTATCAAATTCAGTGGTTTCCATACTGCCGACATCAGGGCGTAAAAATACATCTTGCTCATTCAATAAACGTGCTTGTTTTTGAGTGCTTCTTTGTACGAGATAGTTGGAAAGCTGATCGGCTACCGTCAAAAAGGTGGTAAAAGCTTCTTGGTTTTTGTAATCGGTACTGATATCTATCGCGATAACAATATCAGCCCCTAAGGCACGTGCAACATCAACAGGCATGTTATTGGTCACACCGCCATCGACTAACCAACGACCATTAACTTCGTAAGGTGGTAGTGCTCCGGGTACCGACATACTCGCCATCATCGCATCCACTAAATAGCCACGATCCAGCACTACTTCCTCAAGAGCAATGATATCAGTGGCTACCGCGCGATAAGGAATGGGCAGTTGATCAAAGGACTGAAATTCAGAGAGATTGCCCGACGTTTCTCGCAAAATACGCAACATATTCTGCCCTTGCACCACACCGCGTGGTGCGCGGATCTCCCCCCAACGCAGTCCAAGGTCGGTGGTCAGTTGATAGCGGTCTTCGTACTCTTTATCCCGAACACGACGTTGGCTACGGTTGACCCGGTCACGATAACCTTCATTCCAATCTACGCTGTAAATTAAACTTTCAATTTCATCAGCGCTCATACCACTGGCATAGAGGCCGCCCACATAAGCGCCCATGCTGGTACCAGTAATGAAATCAACGGGGATGCGCATCTCTTCCAACGCTTTGAGAACGCCAATGTGCGCTGCACCTTTTGCCCCTCCTCCCGCAAGAACGACGGCAACTTTGGGGCGCGCAGCCCTGTCCAGCATAGGTTTTTCAGCTTGTGGCTCATCAGCCACCGCGAAAGTCGCAGGAAACATGAATACCAAGAACAATAAGTTACTTAAAAACTGTTTCACGACTCTTCCTTAAATTCCTTTGAAATCAATTTAATATAAACTCCCCCAGCTACCACTGAAAGAGATTTTTTAACCATTGTCCTGGCTGTTTATCACAGCTCTGTTTCAATGCGCCGTTTTTATCCCACATGGGCAGTTTAAATTCGTTGTGACAATCTTGGACTAATTCCCCTTCGGCACTGGTTTTAAAGCCAATTGTAGTAATGCCTTGCGGCCAAGGAAGAAGTAATTTTTCTGGGATCCGATGTTGTAAATATTCCGCGTACACCCGTAATGCACCACTCGAACCCGTAAGTTTGATCGGCTGATTATCATCGCGGCCAAGCCAAACCGTGGTAACTTCACGACCATCCACCCCGACAAACCAACTGTCGCGGCTATCGTTAGTGGTACCAGTTTTCCCCGCCAATGCCGCCCAAGCGAACTGATTATTGAGATAGCGCCCAGTCCCTTCAAGTACTCCTCGCTTCATCGCATAAGTTGTAAGCCACGCCGCTTGCTGCTCAACGGCTTGGGATACTTTGGGAATTGATTGATAGAGCACATTGCCCTCTAAATCCAATACCGAGCGCAGCGCCGATAAGGGCGCTTTTTTACCCGAGTTGGTTAAGGTTTGGTACATCTGCGCCACTTGATAAGGCGTCAGAGAGAACGCGCCAAGAAACATCGACGGTACAGGACGGATCTCCTCTTTGTTGACACCGAGCCGCACCAAAGTGTCAGAAACTTGTTCAATCCCAAGCTGCATGCCCAATTGTACCGTAGGCACATTAAGTGATTTAGCTAACGCGAGATACAGCGGCACTTCACCACGGAACTGACGATCAAAGTTGCGCGGTGACCACACTTCGCCTTTGTTCCCTTTGAGTGTGATGGGTTTATCGATAAGCGTGCTGGCTAAGTTGTATTTATCTGGCTGTGCGAGTGCGGTGAGATAGACCGCTGGTTTGACTAACGAGCCGATAGGACGGCTTGCATTTAAAGCGCGGTTAAAGCCGTCATAACCGGTCTGTTTACCGCCAACCATGGCACGGATCTCACCACTGGTTCGATCAACAGCGATCGCTGCGGCTTCTAAGTTTTTCCCCGCCGTTTTGGAAAGCACTGGAATTTGTCGATCAATCGCCAGCTCCAATTTGGCTTGCGAAACAGGATCGAGCGAGGTAAAAACGCGCAAGCCAGTATCCGCTTTGAAGATCTCGCCCACTTTCTCTTTCAGTTCAATTTTTAACTGCTGAAAATACGCTGGCTGCCGGCTAGCAATGTGAGGATGCTTTTGCACATCTAACGGTCGACTGGCCGCTTGTTCAAACTGTTTAGCCGTCAAAATATCTTGCTGCATCATCAGCTTTAAAACCAAGTCGCGACGCTCTTTAGCACGTTCAGGGTAACGCGCAGGGTTATAATAAGAAGGCCCTTTAACCATGCCCACCAACAACGCTAATTGATCAATGCGCAATTCTTGCAATGGTTGACCGAAATAAAGCCGTGAGGCGAGGCCGAAACCGTGAATCGCCTCACCGCCACTTTGCCCCAAATAGACCTCATTTAGATAGGCTTCTAAAATGCGATCTTTGCTGTAGCGATAGTCGATAATGAGCGCCATATAAGCTTCACGCACTTTACGCCATAAGGTTCGATCGCTAGATAAGAAAATGTTTTTTGCCAGCTGCTGAGTTAACGTACTGCCGCCTTGCACAGTGCGCCCAGCCTTGATGTTGGCCACTAAAGCACGGGCAATCGCAAATGGAGAGATGCCATCATGTTGATAAAAATAGCGATCCTCGGTCGCAAGCAACGCATCCACCATCACTTCAGGAAACTGATCACGACGTAAAAATAGCCGCTGCTCATCGTTGCCTTTTTCAAGCATGCCGAGCATTTTGGGCTCAATACGCAAGTAACCTAAATCCCCTTTTTGCTCAAGAGATTGGATACGAACTAAACCGCTGTCATTAAAATGGAGCATCACATGGCGGTCAGGCTCAGGGCCATCGGCAAACTCAAAAGGGCGGCGGATGATCTCAATTTTGCTTGATGATGAAGAGTACTCGCCAGCATAGCGTGGCTGGTTCACTTTGCGATAGTTGAGTACATCAAGCTCATTGCGCAGCTCTTGCAGCGGGATGTCATCACCGGGTGCTAAATTCAAAATGCGTGCATACACGACGGTCGGTAAATCAAAAAGCTGGCCTTCGAAGCGTTGTTTAACCACGCTATTTAAGTAAATACCAACAAACAACAGCACCGCAGCCAGTGCAAGGCTCAGTTTCCAGCCAATACCCCACACAATTTTCCACCATGCTTTGCGTGGCGATGAAAGCTTCTTAGCCGGGCGACGTGAAGGTTTTTTTACGCTATTTTTTTGAGTGCCCGTAGGCTTTTTCTGGGTTGTCATTGTGCTAATTGCCGCTTAGTTTTCGTCGTCGCTATGTGGTTGGCAGGATCATCAGGCCAAACGTGTTTTGGGTAACGCCCTTTCATCTCTTTTTGTACTTCTTTATAAGCGCCCTGCCAGAAACCGGCGAGATCTTGAGTTACTTGCAAAGGTCGCTGCGCAGGTGAGAGCAGTTCCATCACCACTTTTTTGCGCCCTTGAGCGATGGTGGGGGAATCTTGCTCGCCAAACATCTCCTGCATACGGACCGACAGCATCGGCTCCGCGCCCAGTTGATAACGAATGGCGGCTCGATTACCTGTGGGTAGCGGGTGGTGAGTTGGAAGCCAGCGATCAATCTCTTGGTTTAATGGCCAACCTAAATAGGCATTGAGCGCATCAAAAAGCGGTACTTTCGCTAACGCTTTGACCGATTTTACTCCGACTAAATAGGGGGCTAACCAAATTTCAAGATCATCAAGCAGCGCTTGTTCCTCGACAGCAGGCCACGCCGCTTCCGGTAGCCATTGCGCAGCGCAACGCATGCGCGTTAATAAAGCGCCCGCCGCTTCGCTCCACTGTAATACCGATAACCCCTTGCGACGGACATAATTGAGCAAGGCTTGCGTCATTTTTTCATGAGCAGGCTCTTGCAGTGCTTCACGCTCAATGACCAATTTACCGCACAGGGTTAGCCTTTCCGCGCAAAGTTTCCCCGCTTTCTCATCCCAATCGACTCGTTCTTGTGTACTAAATAGCTCAGGGAAATGGGCTTGCAGTGCATCAATATCCAACTCTGTCGCAACAAAGATTTGGCTCGCTTGTGAGCCGCTGCGCATTAAATCCACCACCACTAAATAGTGCGCGCCCGCGAGACGTTCATCGTCACGCATTTGCGCGCCGTGACCATTCGCCAATAAAAACTGCCCCCGTTGCGACTCGCTGCGACGCTGGGCAATGCGATCGGGAAAAGCCAAACTCAGCACTAACGCCAACAATGATTCATCCACTTGTGTTAGCTGAAATTGGCCACCGAGTGCGCGCGCAAGCGTCGTGGCACGCTGATGTAGGTTTTGTGTTTTAAGGTGAGTCGCTTGCTGCCAACGCATTAAGCTATGTTGTAAATCCAGCACATTACGCTCAGGCTCTTCCAATAAAGCGGTCACAGCGAGCGCCGTATTTAGCATTGAATCACTCGTTTCATGGGCTTTGAGCAGCATACTCACCAGCCTTGGTTCCACACCGAGTGACTGCGCTTTTTTACCCAATGCGCTGAGCTGCTGTTTGCTGTCCATCAAACCAAGCGTATGCAATAGACTCCAAGCTTGCTGCATCGCTGCTGCTGGTGGTGCATCCAACCAAGGCAAATCGTTGACCGACACCACACCCCACTGCGCAAGCTCCATCGCTAAAGGCGCTAAGTCACTGTGCAATATTTCCGCGCTCGGCACTTGGGGTTGCTGCTTATATTGTGCTTCGCTGTAAAGGCGCAAACAGATGCCAGATTCTAGGCGTCCGGCGCGCCCCGTGCGTTGCTGCGCCGATGACTGGGCAATTTTCACTTGCTCTAAACGAGTGATGCCCGTTTTAAGATCAAACTTCGCTATCCGCTCTAGCCCTGCATCCACCACTAAGCGTATCCCCTCAATGGTCAGCGATGTTTCGGCAATATTAGTCGCTAGCACAATTTTCCGTTTGCCTGCTACTGCAGGCGCAATCGCTTTTTGCTGCGCTTGTAGACTCAACTGCCCATATAAAGGACAAATATCAAACTCATCGGCTAAGTGTACGAGCTGCTGTTCAAGCTGTTTAATGGCTGAAACGCCAGGTAAAAAAGCCAGCAGAGAGCCACTTTCAGCTCGCATCAAGCCTTCAATCTGTTTGCTCATCGTCGGCACAAGATAATCATTGGCTCGCAGCGGTGCATAGCGCACTTCAACTGGATAAGCGCGACCTTCAGATTGCACATAAAGCGCTTGGGGTAATAATGACTGCAGTGCCAGTTGATCTAAGGTTGCTGACATTACGACGATTTTAAGATCTTCTCGCAGCGCTGATTGCACTTCCAAACTGAGTGCGAGAGCCGTATCCGCGTGAATACTCCGCTCGTGATACTCATCGAAGATCAAGAGATCGATTCCGCCTAGCTCAGGATCGGTTTGGATCATACGTGTCATGATCCCTTCTGTCACAATTTCAAGCTGCGTCGCTGCGCTGACTTTACTCTCACCACGCATACGATAGCCGACGGTTTGCCCAACACTCTCACCTAATTGCTGTGCTAAATAGCAAGCAATACTGCGCGCCGCCAAACGACGCGGTTCAAGCATGATGATCTTACCCGTGAATAATTGCGCTTTTAATAGCTGTAACGGGAAATGGGTCGACTTACCCGCGCCAGGAGCGGCTTTTACAATCATCTGTGGGTGAGCTTGTACTCCCGCCAGCAGCTCGGGCATCACAGCTTGAATGGGCAATTGTGACAATGTGCAATCCTTATGGTTAAATGGCGGCAACATTGTACATAAAAACAGTAGATAAATGCAGTTCAATCCTCCACTTCGATCCGCGACCTTGCTCAAACGCTACAAGCGTTTTTTGGCCGACATTGAGTTTGCCGATGGTCAACAAGAGACTATTCACTGCGCCAATACTGGCGCGATGACGGGCTGCGCCGAGGCGGGTAATCGTGTCTGGTTCTCCACCTCGGACAACCCTAAACGTAAATACCCACACAGTTGGGAGCTGACTGAAACCCAGCAAGGCCACTGCATTTGCGTCAACACTGCTCGGGCGAATACGCTGGCAGTAGAAGCGATTCAAAACGGCATCATCAAAGAGCTGCAAGGATATGAGCAATTACAAACTGAAGTGCGCTACGGCCAAGAAAATAGCCGAATTGATATCTTGCTCAAATCACCCTCTAAACCGACGTGCTATATAGAAGTGAAAAGCGTCACCTTATTGGATGAGCGTTACTCTCCACACGACGATGTCGCCTGCAATTCAGGGCAAGGTTATTTCCCCGATGCCGTCACAACGCGTGGACAAAAGCATTTGCGTGAATTAACGGAAATGGCAAAAAGTGGAAGCAGAGCAGTACTTTTGTTTGCTGTTTTGCATTCAGGGATTGAAAAAGTCTCGCCTGCACTCCATATAGACGCAAACTATTCACTATTATTGAAACAAGCGCAAAAAGAAGGGGTGGAAGTACTGTGCTACAAGGCTGTACTTTCAAGGAATGAAATCAAGCTCGTTAACACTGTAGAATTCGCCCATTAGTGACAAAAAATTGATGGCGCCTTCACATTGACAATAAGTTTACGATTGAGTGTTTGCCTCCTATAGATCTTTTTGCTATAGATACCCGCCTAAAATTAGCTGCTCGCGCAGTTGACTAGGTGTTAGTAGGAGATGCTGCATGCCGGAATTAAAGAAAAAAGCGATAGGCATCCTAGCCATTGCAGGTGTTGAGCCGTATCAGGAAAAGCCAGGTGAAGAGTATATGTCACCTGAGCAAATAGCTCACTTTACAAAAATTTTAAGTGCTTGGCGCAACCAACTTCGTGAAGAAGTTGAGCGTACCGTTCACCATATGCAAGATGAAGCCGCAAACTTTCCCGATCCCGTTGATCGCGCTTCTCAAGAAGAAGAATTCAGCTTGGAATTGCGTAACCGTGACCGTGAACGTCGCTTGATCAAGAAAATTGAAAAAACATTAAGCAAAATTGAAGAAGATGATTTTGGTTTTTGTGAATCTTGTGGCGTGGAAATCGGCGTTCGTCGCTTAGAAGCTCGACCAACGGCGGACCTTTGCATTGACTGCAAAACGCTAGCCGAACTTAAAGAAAAGCAGATGCAAGGTTAATCTTACCTTTTGTTTGTGTTAAAAAAGGGAGCTAAAGCTCCCTTTTTGTTTTCACTCGATACCCAAATAACTTGTAACTTGGATGAATCGCAATGCACTATATTGGCCGATTTGCCCCATCACCTTCAGGCCCACTTCATTTTGGTTCTTTGATCGCTGCACTTGGCAGCTACTTTCAAGCAAAATCACAGCAAGGTAAGTGGTTGGTTCGCATCGAAGATTTAGATCCGCCAAGGGAAATGCCAGGAGCCTCCACCCTGATACTTCAAGCCATCGAAGCCTATGGTTTGCATTGGAATGACGAGGTGGTTTATCAAAGCCAGCGCCACACTTTATACCAAGATCAAATTGAGGCTTGGCTTGAATCGGGGCAAGCCTATTATTGTGATTGCACGCGTAAACAAATTAAACAGATGGGTGGCTTTTATCCCGGTACATGCCGCTATAAAAAACCAACATTAACCGAAGATTGCGCGGTTAGGTTGCGTGTTGATACACCGGTAGAGTCATTTTTCGACCAAAAACATGGCGAAATTCACATTCCTAAAGCATTAGCACAGGAAGACTTCATCATTAAGCGACGTGACGGTTTATTTGCTTATAATCTTGCCGTAGTGCTCGATGATATCAATCAAGGAGTGACGGAAGTGGTGCGGGGAGCCGATTTAATTGAACCAACAGGACGACAAATCAGCTTGTATCATTGCTTACATAAAACTCCGGTAAGCTACCTTCACCTGCCGCTCGCGATGGATGGTAATGGCAATAAATTATCCAAACAGAATCATGCCACAGCCATTGATATTCAAAATCCTAAACCTACCTTGCTTAAGGCAATGCGCTTTTTAGGGTTTGAGATAAAACAAGAGATTAGCGACGCTTCCATCGATGAAATTATCTTTTGGGGCAGTCAGAATTGGCACGTTGAACAACTCCCTCGGGAGACAGAGATCACACCGTGATTCTCAAAAGGCTATCCTTACGCTATGATTAGCCGCAAAATCGTCCCGAACGGGCACTTTAAATAACAAAAGCAAGGTTGGCAAAAACCAATTATTGCCAGATGCACATGAATAAAAACGACTATACACCACGCGAAAATCGCGTTTACCAAGACTTAGCTCTAAATATTATCACTCGTGATGAACACAATATTTCGCGCAAGCAAATCAGCGATAATGCGCTCAAGGTGCTATACCGACTTCATGGCGCAGGTTTTGACGCCTATTTAGTCGGTGGTGGAGTACGCGACCTACTATTAGGTGAGACACCAAAAGATTTTGATATCGCCACTAATGCAACACCAGAGCAAATACGCCAACAGTTTCGCAACTGCCGCTTGATCGGCCGTCGCTTTCGCTTAGCGCACATCATGTTTGGCCGCGACGTGGTGGAAGTGGCGACTTTCCGTGGACACCATCAAGAGCCGAGCCAAAACGTCTCAGCACAATCTGAAGCGGGTATGCTGCTGCGTGATAACGTCTACGGCACCATTGATGAAGATGCAGAACGCCGGGACTTTACGATTAACGCCATGTATTACAACATCGGTGATTACAGCATTCATGATTATGCTGGCGGCATGGACGACTTAGAAGATAAGCTCATCCGCTTAATTGGCGATCCTGAAACGCGCTACCGTGAAGACCCAGTGCGCATGTTGCGTGCCATTCGTTTTGCGGCCAAGCTCGATTTCGATATCGAAGAAGAAACAGCCGACCCAATCGAACATCTCGCTCCTTTACTGCAAGATATTCCTGCGGCACGTTTGTACGAAGAATCGCTAAAGATGCTGCAAACTGGCCACGGTTTAGAAACCTACCACTTAATGCGTGAGTACAACCTGTTCCAGCAGTTGTTCCCTGTGATAGCTCAAGAGTTCACTCCAGACTACGACTCGCACACAGAACAGATGTTGGATCTGGTCTTAGATTCAACCGACCTGCGTATTGAAGAAGGTAAACGCATCAACCCAGCCTTCATGTTTGCTGCCATGTTCTGGTACCCGACGGTGAAACTGGCTGATGCGTTAATGCAGCAGCGTAATTTCGCCTATTACGACGCCGTCATGGAAGCGAGTAACCTCATCCTTGACCAAGTGGTGAAAACCCTTGCGATACCTCGTCGTCATACCGCGACAATTCGCGAAATTTGGCAATTGCAGTTGCGCTTACCACGTCGCAATGGGAAACGCGCCTTCCGCCTTATGGAGCTCAACAAATTCCGAGCGGGTTTTGATTTTCTACAAATGCGTGGCGAGATCGAAGGCGGAGAGACGAAAAAGCTGGCTGACTGGTGGACAACGTTTGAAAGCGCCGGGCGAGATATGCGCCAAGCGATGGCAAATGATTTGGAAAGTGGCGCAAGTAACAAGCCGAATGTACGCCGCCGCAGAAGCCCACGTAATAAAAAGAGCCGCCCAGAATCATGATTCTCGTTTATATTGCTGTTGGCAGTAATTTAGGCGACCCAATCGCGCAAGCTAAGCAGGCCATTGAAGCCTTGAAATGTTTGCCACACTCTCGATTTTTAAGCGCCTCATCCTTGTACAGTAGTACACCGATGGGGCCACAAAACCAGCCCGATTACATCAATGCGGTGGTTGCGATAGAAACCGATTTAACGCCACTTGAGCTACTCGATTGCACCCAAAATATCGAGTTAGAGCAAGGGCGAGTTCGCAAAGAAGAACGTTGGGGGCCAAGAACACTCGATCTGGATATTCTTCTTTACGGCAATGAGGTGATCGATTCCGAGCGATTGACCATTCCTCACTACGGAATGAAAGTACGTGAATTCGTGCTCTACCCGCTCGCCGAAATCGCACCAAGTTTACAGCTCCCTGATGGGACTGAGCTCAATCAACTGTTACCGCTCGTCGAACGTAACGGGCTCGGTATTTGGCACTCGCCAGCGCCTCGTAAGGACATTTAATGAAAAAAATCACCATAAACGATCTGATCCAATGGAAACAACAAGGTCGTAAATTTGCAACCGTCACCGCGTATGACGCAAGCTTTGCTCAGCTTTTTGAAAGCCAAGAGATGCCTGTATTATTAGTGGGCGATTCTCTAGGCATGGTGCTACAAGGTCACACAGATACCCTACCCGTCACCGTTGAAGAGATTGCCTACCACACACGCAGCGTGCGTGCTGGTAGCCCTAACTGTTTATTGATGGCTGATATGCCTTTTATGAGCTATGCCACACCACAACAAGCCTGTGAAAGCGCCGCTAAATTGATGCAAGCGGGTGCAAATATGGTCAAAATCGAAGGTGGTGATTGGCTGGTCGATACGGTGAAAATGCTGACTGAACGCGCGGTTCCGGTTTGCGCACACCTTGGTTTAACACCACAATCGGTCAATATTTTTGGTGGCTATAAAGTACAAGGCCGCGACCAAGAAAAAGCAGACCGAATGGTCAAAGACGCGTTGGCGCTCCAAGAAGCGGGCGCACAAATTGTGTTATTAGAGTGTGTACCGGCCAGCCTAGCAGCGCGAATTACCGAAGTGCTTGATGTGCCAGTGATTGGCATTGGCGCAGGTAACGTGACCGATGGACAAATTCTAGTAATGCACGATATGTTCGGAATTTCGGCGAATTACATGCCAAAATTCTCGAAAAACTTTCTTGCTGAAACAGGGGATATGCGTAAAGCCGTCGCAAAATACATCGCAGATGTAGAAAGTGCCGCTTTCCCTGATGACGCTCATACCATCGCCTAAAGGAGATATTCATGCAAACTTTTGCTGACATTTCAGCTCTTCGCGAGCAGATCAAACAGTATAAGCGTGAAGGCCGCCGAGTCGCTTTTGTACCGACCATGGGCAATTTACATGAAGGCCACTTAACCCTAGTGCGTAAAGCACGTGAAGAGGGCAATGTGGTCGTGGTCAGTATTTTTGTTAACCCGATGCAATTTGACCGCGCGGATGACTTAAATAACTACCCGAGAACACTGGATGAAGACTTAAGTAAACTCAACGCGGAAGCGGTTGATTTGGTCTTTACCCCAACCCCAGAAATAATGTACCCGCAAGGATTAGAAAAACAGACCTTTGTTGAAGTACCGGGGCTTTCTCATATGCTCGAAGGCGCATCAAGACCAGGGCATTTCCGTGGCGTTGCAACCATAGTTGCTAAACTGTTCAACATAGTGCAGCCGAATGTTGCCTGTTTTGGTGAAAAAGATTTTCAACAGTTGGCGGTAATCCGCCAAATGGTCAGCGATCTTTGTATGGATATCGAGATTGTCGGCGTCCCTACCGTCCGTGAAATGGATGGCTTGGCGATGAGTTCACGTAACGGGCTGCTGACGTTAGATGAACGCCAACGTGCACCTGTCCTTGCTCGCACCATGCGTTGGATAAGCAGTGCACTGCGTGGTGGCCGCGACGATTACGCGTCGATCATTGAAGATGCCAGTGACCAATTGCGCGCTGCTGGGCTACAACCTGATGAGTTGTTTATTCGCGATGCCAAAACGCTGCAACTGATCTCTAATGAGACCACACAAGCGGTGATCTTAGTGTCTGCATTTCTGGGTAAAGTACGCTTAATCGACAACCAAGTGTTGGAATTTAGCGCCGAAACGAAAGCGGACCCTGAAGAAGAGTAATTGCTATTTCAAGTGATGAAGTGATGAAGTGATGACTCATTCTCACTTCAAAACCCTATATTGCAAAGGTCGCCCATAAGGAGCGACCTTTTTTGTCTCGTTATTTAACTGAGGTGAACGCGATTGTCGGAGAACAATATAGTTTGATCATTTTTGAGGTTCGTTACTACTAAGGTTGATGAAATGACAATAAATAGTGATAAATTTTTAGCTCATTTTTGGACAGAAACTGTTTTAACAAACCACGTCGATCATCATTAATGGCTTACTCCCAACGATCACAAACTAATTCCCTCCCCTTCAAGGGGAGGGTTAGGGTGGGGTGAACCCCCTCCTAGCCTCCCCCTAAAAGGGGGAGGAACAGAACCGTTATGAGCTTCTACTTTAAAGCATTAAGTGGCAAAAACTGTTTTAGCAAACCACATCTATCATCATAAATAGCTTACTCCCAACGCTCACAAAACTAATTCCCTCCCCTTCAAGGGGAGGGTTAGGGTCTGTCTCTTGATCACAAGTCTGGTGAATCAAGAGACTTAGCCAGTTCATACCCTTCAAGGATGGTTTGTAACCTAAACCATCCTTGCCATAATGTCTTTATAGAAGCACGACCCGTTCGCTTTGTATTCTTCCAACCCCCTAATCGAGCAATACCTCTGTAAGCCCATGATATGTCCGGAGCTTCCTTCGGTAGCCCTTTTCTTTCTAGCTTTAGCCACATTAGCTTCCATGCTTTGCCTTTTAATATCGGCTCACAACTTCTCTTAGATAACTCATCTGATTCATTCATAAATCTCAACTGGAGCAACCGAGTCGCGATAAAAGCCAGAATAACGCTGAGCCTTTCTAAGTTATCTTTGCTTTGCATTCTCAATTGCTCGACTTGAGTGCCTTCACTTTTCCAGACTTTATGAAAATCTTCAATTAGCCAACGCAGCTCATAATAACTGACAATTTTAAGTGCCTCTTCCCTGCTCGTTACTGGCTCTGAGGTCAGTAAGTGCCATGCGAGCTTATCGTTACTCTCTCCTTGCTCTATGCATCCCACGTAGTAAAGCGAAATGTTATTGAACTCTTTTTTCTTCGCGGGAGATTTGAGTGTCACGGGGGCATATTTGATGTCTAGGTGAACCGTGCGAGCTTTACGGCCGCCTTTTTGCGGTATGTCGAGCACTCTTTCTCCTGCTGATTGCAGCTTGGAAGCGTAGTCATAAAGACGATTATCATGCTCTTTTATACAGCGACTTTGCATTGAGCGAACGAGGAATCGCTGTTGTTGCTCTTGCTTGTAAGTGAGGTATTCAAATAGGTCGGCTTCTCTATCGCACACAGAAATAACATCTGAGATTTTATCGCCAAGTCGCTCTGCGACATGGCGAGAAGCTTGCTCCCATTTATAGCTTTCTTTCTCTTTGTATGGTCGAGTGGCGTACTGGTGTCCTTGTCCACGCTTTTCAATATCTCGAGTCCAGCGTTGTTGTTCAATTAAGCCAACAACCACTTGAGTTTCGGGAGCAAAAAGTAAGGTCGAGTGTATGAACATAGCTCGATTTCGATTGCCTTGATTGGAGTGCCCAAGTTCATCTTGTATGCTGCGATGGGAGTAACTTAGAGAAGTCGTATCTTCTAATGCAAGAAGTGTTTGTTGTTCTAAAGCCTCTTGCGCTGTGACATGAAAGCCCGCTTCAGCGATATCTTCTGCTTTGATTTGCTCATTACGGATAAAGCGATAAGCCCCTTCCATATCTGCAGGGGAGATGATGAGTTTCGAGACCGATACGCCAGGTTACTCGGCCAGAGAGGCAGCTAGGGCAACGAGTCTTTGAGTACGTCTTGGGTCATTGAGGTGAGCTTGACCAAATTGCTTTTGTGCCCAGAGGGTTGGTTCTATATAAGTCATTCTAATCATCCTTATTATTGCTTAGATGATCAGATCATGAAACATAAAATTAGTTCAAAAAAATCCCCAAGCAGAGGCTTGGGGGTTTGTGTATAAGAGACAGGGTTAGGGTGGGGTGAACCCCCTCCTAGCCTCCCCCTAAAAGGGGGAGGAACTATTAAGTCCTTAACCCGATACCACGCGAAACCAGATAATGCGCAACCCCATACAGCGCCACTACAAAAATACCAAGCACACTGAACGAGGTAACAATTCCCACATCCGACACACCAAGAAAACCGTAGCGGAAGGCATTAACCATGTAGACGATTGGGTTGATTTTCGATACCGCTTGCCAAAAGTCAGGCAATAGGTTGATCGAATAAAACACCCCACCTAAGTAGGTTAATGGCGTCAATACAAAGGTAGGAATAATCGAAATGTCATCAAAGGTTTTAGCAAAAATGGCGTTAATCATGCCACCTAAAGCGAACACAACAGAGGTGAGAAAAACCGTCGCCACAATAATCCCCCAATGATCGACCTTGAGATCAACAAAGAACAGCGACACAAGGGTCACTATCGTACCCACCAGCAAGCCACGCACTACCCCGCCCATCACAAATCCGGCGATAATGACGTAGTTAGGTACAGGTGCAACTAACAACTCTTCGATGTTTTTCTGAAACTTCGCACTAAAGAAAGAAGAGGCGACGTTCGAGTATGAGTTAGTGATCACCGACATCATGATTAAGCCCGGGACAATATATTCCATATAGCTAAAGCCGTTCATCTGGCCAATACGCGAACCAATTAGGTTGCCAAAAATAATGAAATAGAGCGTCATGGTGATGGCTGGCGGTACTAAGGTTTGCACCCAAATACGCGTAAAACGGTTGATTTCTTTAGTCAGCAAACTGCAAAAAGCCGTCCAATATAAACGATACATCATGATTATCCTCGGCTTTGCTGTTGAACAATGCTGACAAACAGCTCTTCAAGGCGGTTCGCTTTGTTACGCATCGAAAGCACCGTAATTCCCTGTTCTGTTAACTGTGAAAAGACTGAATTTAGCCCTTTCGTTTTCTCCAACTCAATTTGTAACGAACCGTTGAGCATGGTTTGCGAGATCACACCACTGAGTTGTGGCGCTGGCGGAGAATTCTCTGCGATATCTAAAATAAAGGTTTCGAGCTGTAATTTGGCCAGCAAATCCTTCATCGAGGTATTTTCAATAAGCTCACCTCGGTTAATAATGCCGATATTGCGGCACAGCATCTCCGCTTCTTCTAAATAGTGCGTGGTTAAGATAATGGTGATCCCTTGCGCGTTAATCTCGGTTAAGAACTCCCACATCGAACGGCGCAGTTCAATATCCACACCGGCGGTGGGTTCATCTAAAATCAGTAACTTAGGCTCATGCATTAAGGCTCGAGCAATCATCAAACGGCGTTTCATACCACCAGAAAGATTACGCGCACGCTCTTTACGTTTTTCCCACAAATCGAGTTTTGAGAGGTACTTCTCTGCCCTCTCTTTCGCTAACGCTTTCGTCACGCCGTAATACCCAGCTTGCTGCAACACAATTTGCTCAACCGTTTCAAACTGGTTGAAGTTAAACTCCTGCGGCACTAAACCAATGTGTTGTTTGGCAAGCTCAAGATCTTTATCAATATCAAAACCAAACACTTTAACGGTGCCAGAGGTTTTATTGACCAGCGAAGAGATAATGCCAATGGTGGTTGATTTCCCGGCTCCATTGGGCCCAAGCAGTGCGTAAAAATCGCCTTTTTCAACCTGTAAACTCACCCCTTTTAGGGCCTCAAACCCACCAGCGTAAGTTTTTCGTAATTGTTCTATTTCTAATGCGTACATTCCACGGATCACTCTTTGTGATGTTAACCTATCCAATGTGCTGCTAAGGCTCGCGTTTTTCAACCCAATATTAGAAATTGATAAAATAAAAAAACGCAGATCCAGCGATCTGCGTAATTCATTCTTGCACAACCTTAACGCTTAACGATTTTGGGCTACCTGCTTAACCGCAGCATTGAGCGCTTCATAACGAAACGAAAAAGTCTGCTCGGTTGGCACCAGATCCAAAATATGAAACTTTTCCAGTTGCTGTTTGGTGTGCACATTTGGGCAAAGTAAGTAGACCGCGCAGTGGGCATCTAAGGCATCATTAATCGCATTTTCTAAAGCAAGCCCAACCGTCACATCAATCATAGGTACATCAGTAAGATCTAAAATCATCGCTTCATAGTCACTGATGTGATTGTGCTGGCGAGCGATCGCTTTAGATACACTAAAAATCATCGGCCCTGAGAGATAAAAAAACAGCACCTTACCATTGGCTTGATCCAATAAAGCTCGTTCGCTATCAGTCAATGGCACATCGTTTTCATCAGCATCACTAATGGCTTTCACTTGGCGAGCTTGCTCGCGGCTCAAGCGTTCTATGATCAAAATATTTGAGATAAAAACGCCCAAGCCAACCGCAACAATCAAATCGACAAAGACAGTTAACAGCATCACGCCATACATGATGGCCATCCCCTGCACACTCACTTTATGCGCGCGTTGGATAAAGCTCCAATCAAGAATATTAAAACCAACATACACCGCAATCCCTGCCAATACAGCCATTGGAATCGGTTCGGTTAAGCCTCCCGCCACCAATACCACTAAGGCTAATACTAAGGCACGAACTACACCAGACAGAGGAGAACGCGCGCCGACCTGAATATTGGTCACCGTACCCATGGTTGCGCCTGCACCTGGCAACGCACCCAATAAGCCCGCGATCATATTAGCCAGCCCTTGCCCTCGCAGTTCTTTATCGGAATCATGCTCTTTACGCGTTAGAGAATCGCCAATTACCGCGGTGAGCAACGTATCAATGCAGCCGAGCGTACCGAGTACTAAAGCGTCAATCACCATGGTGGTGAACATCTCGGCATTGAAGGTTGGAATAACAAAAGAGGGTAAGCCAGCAGGGATCACACCAATACGGCGGATCTCTTCGCTATCAAATAACAGTACCGAAACAAGCGTCACGCCGACTAAAGCGACCAATTGAACGGGCACTTGTTTGCGATATTGAGCCGGGAGAAAAAATAAAATGCCTAAGGTTAACAAACCAAGAAAGAGCTCACTGAACTTCATCTGACTAATGATCTCGGGCAACGCGGTTAACGTTCCCATCACTCCCCCTGCGGGGGCCGCCTGACCAAGCAGCGGTGACAACTGCAGGATAATCAAAATCACCCCAATTCCTGACATAAAGCCGGAGATCACGCTATAGGGCATTAAGGTGATGTATTTCCCGAGTTTTAAAGTGCCAAGTACAATCTGAAAAGCGCCTGCCATCATGACAACCGTGAAGCTAACTGCAAGCCCCGTTTCAGGATAACGCGCCACCATGCTGGTTAAAATGGCCGTCATAATGACCGTCATTGGCCCTGTGGGTTCAGAAATTAATGTAGATGAACCACCAAACAAGGCAGCAAACAGCCCCACCAATATTGCTCCCCAAAGCCCTGCTTCTGCACCCGCACCAGACGCCACACCAAAAGCCAAGGCAAGTGGCAGTGAAATAATCGCGGTCGTGACGCCACCAAAGACGTCACCTTTTAGGTCGATATCGGCAAAACGGCCTCTAAACACAATGCTTTTCCTCATACTCAAAATAGGTTGTCTCACTCTAACAAATCATCATTCTAATCATTAACCATTATTTTACATGTGATTGATTCTCTGTTGACCATCCAAATAGCGATGGAAGCAGTTTAATTTTTTTACTAGGAAAACTCGTCAGATGAGTGAGTGTTTTGTCATTTTATAAGAGAACAGAATTGTAACATTGTGTATAGTCAGGCCTATTCTTGCGCATTACCATTGATGCGATTGAACTATTTTTAAGGGAAGTGAGATGCCAGAACTGAAACAGCTTTTTGAAAATAACTCACGTTGGTCTGAATCGATTAAGGCTGAACGTCCTGAGTACTTTGCAAAACTCGCTCGCGGGCAAGACCCAGATTTTCTATGGATTGGTTGTTCTGATAGCCGAGTTCCGGCCGAGCGTTTGACTGGGCTTTATTCTGGTGAGCTGTTTGTACACCGCAACGTTGCAAACCAAGTGATTCACACCGACCTTAACTGCCTTTCTGTAGTGCAGTACGCGGTTGACGTACTGAAGGTCAAGCACATCATCATCTGTGGGCACTATGACTGCGGTGGCGTCAACGCAGCGATTGATAACCCACCGCTGGGCTTGATCAACAACTGGTTACTGCACGTGCGTGACTTATACCTTAAACACCGTACCTACTTAGATGCGATGCCAGAACAGGATAAAGCCGACAAATTGTGCGAAATCAACGTTGCCGAGCAAGTGTATAATTTAGGTAACTCAACCGTACTGCAAAACGCATGGGAGCGCGGCCAAGATGTCGAGCTGCATGGCGTGGTCTACGGTATTGAAGACGGACGTTTGGAATACTTAGGCGTTCGCTGCGATTCACGTGAGCGAGTCAACGACACCTATCAAAAAGCGATGGAAAAAATTCTTAATGCGCAACATAACTTGCTGTGTCGATAACAGCGTGTTAATTGCCGTTAAAACTGATAGTTAAAAATACAGAATGCCCACTATTTAGTGGGCATTCTATTATCGCTGGCAAAATTACGCTTGCGGCACAACTTTACCAATGTAAGGTAGGTGACGATATTTTTGCGCGTAGTCGATACCTACGCCCACGACAAATTCATCTGGGATTTCAAAACCGATCCACTTGACCTCTACAGGTACTTCACGGCGTGAAGGCTTATCCAGTAAAGTACAAATATGAATGGATTTAGGTTCACGTAAAGACAAAATTTCTTTTACTTTATTTAGTGTATTACCCGTATCAATAATGTCTTCTACCAGCAACACATCTTTACCTTTAATGTCATCATCCAGATCTTTCAGAATGCGCACATCACGTGAGCTTTGCATCGTGTTGCCATAGCTTGACGCGGTCATAAAATCGACTTGATGAACTAAGTCGATCGCGCGAGCTAAGTCTGCCATGAAGACAAATGAGCCGCGCAACAAGCCCACCAGCACCAGATCTTCACTACCTTGGTAATGCTCTGTGATTTGTTTGCCTAATTCACGAATTCGTTCCTGAACCACTTGCTCAGAAATCATCACTTCAACTGTATGTTTCATACTGTTCTCTTTTCGGGTGATGCGACACGCTACGATCATCGCAGTTTAATGATGGCGTCGCGTAACTAGCTTGGCGCGTATAGTACCACTGCCACACAGGATAGTTAAATAATTAGCAAAACTCTGGATATGATGAAATAAAGCTCCTACGCTGCCGCAGACACGCTCACCACAAATACGCCACATCAATAAAAGATACAATAAAACACGTTGAATCTGATGGGATTTAACACGATCGCACAAAAAACAAACTCGAAACGTTGACCTCAACCATATGCAGCAGTACACTCATAAAGCTTTAAAGCAACTAACAAAATAATCATTAGAGCGAAAAGCTCAATTCAACAGTCATTGGCAAGGATTAAGAACTCATGGAAACATCGATAGAAAAACGTCCCAGAACTCGCTTATCACCACAAAAACGCAAACTTCAACTGATGGAAATCGCCCTTGAAGTGTTTGCAACACGGGGAATAGGCCGAGGTGGCCACGCAGATATTGCTGAAATCGCCCAAGTTTCAGTCGCTACTGTCTTTAACTACTTTCCAACCCGAGAAGATTTAGTCGACGACGTACTCACTCATGTTGTACGTCAGTTTTCAAACTTCCTCGCAGATAATATTGATCTTGATTTGCATGCGAAAGATAACTTAACCAACATCACCACTAAGATGATTTCTCTTGTGATTGAAGATTGTCACTGGTTAAAAGTATGGTTTGAATGGAGCGCTTCAACGCGCGAAGAAGTGTGGCCACTTTTTGTCTCCACCAACCGTACTAATCAACTTTTGGTACAAAATATGTTTATCAAAGCCATTGAACGTGGCGAAGTGTGCGATCAACATGAGCCAGAACATCTTGCTACGCTCTTTCTTGGTATCTTCTACTCACTATTTGTACAAGCAAATCGCATACAAGACGAAGCCAGCATGGGTGTACTCGTGAAAAGCTACCTCAGCATGCTCTGCATCTATAAAAAAGATCACTAGGCTTAACTTCCTAGTCTCTGAATTATGAGCATAAAAAAACCGCTGAATTCAGCGGTTTTTTACTATGTTACGAACCGGCAATTTAACGAACCAGTAATTTAACGCATCAGCGTTGAGGTTACTTTTTCTTCTTCGCTTTTGCGTTTGGCAGATCAGTAATCGTGCCTTCAAATACTTCCGCAGCAAGGCCTACCGATTCATGTAACGTTGGGTGAGCATGAATCGTCAAAGCGATATCTTCTGCATCACAACCCATCTCGATAGCCAAACCGATTTCACCAAGCAGTTCGCCGCCGTTAGTACCGACGATAGCGCCACCAATCACGCGGTGAGTCTCTTTATCAAAGATAAGCTTAGTCATACCGTCAGCACAATCAGAAGCGATAGCACGGCCAGAAGCTGCCCATGGGAATGTCGCGACTTCGTAGTTAATGCCTTCTGCTTTGGCTTCTTTTTCAGTTTTACCAACCCAAGCCACTTCTGGCTCAGTGTACGCAATTGAAGGGATAACTTTAGGATCGAAGTAGTGCTTCTTACCAGAAATTACTTCTGCCGCTACGTGGCCTTCATGCACACCTTTGTGCGCCAACATTGGTTGACCAACGATATCACCGATCGCGAAGATATGAGGAACGTTAGTACGCATTTGCTTATCAACATTGATAAAGCCGCGCTCATCCACTTCAATACCTGCTTTTTCAGCATCCATCAGCTTACCGTTTGGTACGCGGCCGATAGCAACAAGAACGGCATCATAACGCTCAGCTTGCGCTGGTGCTTTTTTGCCTTCCATTGAAACGTAGATACCATCTTCTTTTGCTTCAACAGCGGTTACTTTGGTCTCAAGCATCAGGTTAAATTTATCTTTGATACGTTTGGTGTAGACTTTAACCATGTCTTTATCCGCCGCTGGGATAAGTTGGTCAAACATCTCAACCACATCAATCTTAGAACCTAGCGAGTGGTAAACCGTCGCCATTTCTAGACCGATGATACCACCACCCATGATCAACAGTTTTCCAGGAACTTCTTTCAGTTCAAGTGCATCCGTTGAATCCCAAATGCGTGGGTCTTCATGAGGAATGAATGGCAGTTTAATTGGACGAGAGCCAGCTGCAACGATGGCGTTATCAAAGTTAACCACGGTTTTGCCGTCTTCACCTTCAACTTCAATGGCGTTAGGGCCAGTAAATTTGCCGAAACCGTTCACGACCGTCACTTTGCGCATCTTCGCCATGCCGCCAAGACCGCCCGTTAACTGGTTGATAACTTTTTCTTTCCAAAGGCGGATTTTATCGATATCCGTTTGTGGTTCACCAAACACAATACCGTGCTGGGCCAATGCTTTCGCTTCTTCGATAACTTTTGCAACGTGCAGCAACGCTTTTGATGGGATACAACCCACGTTCAAACACACACCGCCAAGGGTGCTGTAGCGTTCAACAAGTACTGTTTCAAGACCTAAGTCTGCACAGCGGAATGCAGCGGAGTAACCAGCAGGACCGGCACCAAGTACGACGACTTGGGCTTTGATTTCTTTGCTCATTTTGACCTCTTGTAGTCATTATCCCTAACAGGCTGAGTGGATGTTCTCGTTGTTTTTAGTGTTTAATCCAATGAATTAAACCCATGACTGAGCCAATTACTTAAAACAAATGAATTAAAACGAATTATTTTCAGACCGCAACAGTTTACAGAGATGTTAATGGTGTGAAAAGTAAATCCATTTAGCCTGTGAGCTAGACGACAATTCGATTAAGAAAAAACCCTTCATAATCCAATTGTTCAATTATTCGTGTTAACAAGGGCGGCTTTAACGGCCGCCCTCTCTTTCACTAAACTTGGCTTACAGAACCAGACGACGAATGTCTGATAACGCGCCATTTAGGAATGTGATGAAACGTGCACCTTCCGCACCATCAATCACACGGTGATCGTATGACAATGATAGTGGCAGTTGTAGGCGTGGTTCGAACTCTTTACCGTTCCACACTGGCTTAAACTCAGACTTAGATACCCCAAGGATACCGACTTCTGGCGCGTTAACGATCGGCGTAAACGCTGTACCGCCGATGCCACCTAAGCTAGAGATAGTGAAACAGCCACCTTGCATGTCTGCAGCGGTCAGTTTACCTGCACGGGCTTTCTTCGATACTTCAGCCAGCTCTCTTGATAGCTCATAAATGCCTTTTTTGTTCACATCTTTGAAGACAGGAACAACAAGACCATTTGGCGTATCAACAGCAATGCCCACGTTCACGTACTTCTTCAGAATCAAGCTTTCGCCATCTTCAGAAAGTGAAGAGTTAAACGATGGGAATGCTTCTAGTGCTTTCGCTACCGCTTTCATGATGAACACCAGTGGGGTGATCTTCATGCCAGTGTCGTTCTTCGCTTCAATCGCATTTTGCTCTTTACGGAAGTTCTCAAGCTCGGTGATATCCGCATTATCCCATTGGGTAACGTGTGGGATCATCACCCAGTTACGATGCAAGTTAGCACCAGAGATCTTCTTAATACGTGAAAGCGGTTTTACTTCTGTGTCACCAAACTTGCTGAAGTCCACTTTTGGCCAAGGTAGCAAGCCAAGCGCGGCGCCATCACCTTTACCAGAAGCCACTGCGGCAGAACCCGATTCAAGACGCTTCAGCGCTTCTTTCACGTAGTTTTGCACGTCTTCTTTTAGGATGCGGCTCTTACGGCCAGAACCTTTGACTTTCGCTAGGTTAACACCAAATTCACGCGCAATACGGCGCACAACAGGTGATGCGTGAGAGTACTCATTGTTCTCTTCAAACTCGGCAGGTGCTGCCACCGCTGATTTTACCGCTTCCGCTTTTGGCGCTGATGCTGCTGGAGCCGCTGCTTGCGCAGGGGCCGCTACGGCAACGGGCGCTGCACCGGCAACTTCAAACACCATGATAAGAGAGCCTGTTGACACTTTATCGCCAGCTGCAACTTTGATCTCTTTCACAACACCAGCAAACGGCGCAGGAACTTCCATTGATGCTTTATCGCCTTCAACGGTGATAAGAGACTGCTCTTCACTCACGGTATCGCCAACCGCCACCATGATTTCCGTCACTTCGACTTCATCACCACCGATATCCGGTACGTGGATCTCTTTTGCTGCCGAAGCGGCTGGTGCTGCAGCTACAGGTGCTGCCACTTGAGCAGAGGCTGCCGCCGGAGCAGAACCCGCCACTTCAAAGATCATCACCAGTGAGCCTGTCGATACTTTATCGCCCGCGGCCACTTTGATCTCTTTCAGTACACCAGCAAATGGAGCAGGTACTTCCATTGAGGCTTTGTCACCTTCAACCGTCAGTAGAGATTGCTCTTCTGCGATTGAATCGCCGACTGCGACCATGATTTCAGTGACTTCCACTTCATCACCGCCGATATCTGGCACGTGAACTTCTTTAAGTTCAGCGACAGCCGCGGCAGCAGGAGCCGCAACCGGTGCAGCTTCCACTGCTGGCGCTGCGACCACAGCGCCTTCTGCTTCAAAAATCATGATAAGTGAACCGGTCGATACTTTATCGCCAGCGACTACTTTGATTTCTTTTACAATACCCGCTTGAGAAGCTGGTACTTCCATAGAAGCCTTATCACCTTCTACAGTAATAAGAGATTGCTCTTCTTCAACCTTGTCGCCAACGCTGACAAGAATCTCAGTAACTTCAACCTCATCCGCACCAATATCCGGTACATTAATTTCGATTGCCATTATTCTTTCCTACCTTAATTAAGCGTATAGCGGGTTTGTTTTTTCAGTATCGATGTTGAATTTCTTAATCGCTTCAACCACAACTGATTTCTCAACATCACCACGTTTCGCTAGTTCGCTTAGCGCGGCAACCACCACGTAACCTGCGTTCACTTCGAAGTGACGACGTAGGTTTTCACGGCTATCAGAACGACCAAAACCATCAGTACCTAGTACTTTGTATGATTCAGCCGGGATAAACGCACGCGCTTGCTCAGCGTAGTTCTTCATGTAGTCAGTTGCTGCGATGGCAGGCTCGCTACCCATTACCGTTTGAATGTAAGGTACTTGCGGCTGCGCTTCAGGGTGAAGCATGTTGTAACGCTCACATGCTTGGCCATCACGAGTAACTTCATTGAATGATGTTACTGAGTAAACATCTGAAGCCACGCCGTACTCATCACTTAAGATTTGAGCCGCTTTGCGTACTTCGTTCATGATCGTACCTGAGCTCATTAACTGAACTTTACCTTTAGAGCCAGTCGTTCCTTGTGGAGCGTAGCTTTCTAATTTGTAGATACCTTTACGAATACCTTCTTCAGCGCCTTGTGGCATTTCAGGCATTGCGTAGTTCTCGTTCATCAGCGTTAGGTAGTAGAACACGTTCTCTTGATCGCCATACATGCGGCGAATACCGTCTTGCATGATGACTGCAACTTCGTAAGCAAATGTTGGATCGTAAGAAAGACAGTTAGGGACCGTTGCCGCCAATATGTGCGAGTGACCATCTTCGTGCTGTAGACCTTCACCGTTCAGCGTCGTACGACCACCGGTAGCGCCCAATAGGAAACCACGTGCTTGTTGGTCACCTGCCATCCATGCCATGTCGCCAACGCGTTGGAAACCAAACATAGAGTAGTAGATGTAGAACGGAATCATTGGCAGATCGTTTGTCGAGTATGAAGTTGCAGCAGCAACCCATGAAGACATAGCACCCAGCTCGTTGATCCCTTCTTGCAGTACCTGACCTGAAGTCGCTTCTTTATAGTAAGAAACGATGTCGCGGTCTTGAGGAGTGTAGTTCTGACCGTGTGGGTTATAGATACCGATTTGACGGAACAGACCTTCCATACCGAAAGTACGTGCTTCATCTGCAATGATTGGCACAATATTTTTACCAATGCTCTTATCTTTGAGCAAAATGTTCAACGCACGGACAAATGCCATTGTGGTTGAGATTTCACGTTTTTGCTCTTCAAGCAGAGGCTTGAACTCTTCAACCGCTGGAATCACAAGTTCTTGAGTGAACTTAGGCAAGCGTTGAGGTGTGTAACCTTTTAGCGCTTTACGGCGAGCGTGTAAGTATTCGTGCTCTTTCGAGCCTTCTGCCAATGTTAGGTATGGCAACTCTTTCACAGCTTCATCTGTTAGAAGATCTTGTAGACCAAGACGATCACGCAGTTGCAGCACGTGAGTCATGTCCATTTTCTTCACTTGGTGAGCGATGTTCTTACCTTCTGCCGCTTCACCCATGCCGTAACCTTTAACGGTCTTCGCCAGAATCACGGTTGGCTTGCCTTTCGTGTCTTGAGCATTAGTAAAGGCTGCGTACAGTTTAGAAGACTCGTGACCACCACGCTTAAGCGCGAAAATTTGATCGTCAGTCATGTCAGCAACAAGCGCCGCTGTTTCTGGGTATTTACCAAAGAAGTGTTTACGCACGTAAGCACCATCTTTCGCTTTAAATGTTTGGTAGTCACCATCGATGGTTTCGTTCATCAACTGAAGCAGCTTACCTGTGCTGTCTTTCGCCAGTAGAGAATCCCAGTTGTTACCCCAAATCACTTTAACAACGTTCCAACCTGCGCCTTTAAATAGGCCTTCAAGTTCTTGGATGATCTTACCGTTACCCATGACCGGGCCGTCTAGACGTTGCAAGTTACAGTTGATAAGGAAACATAGGTTATCAAGCTTCTCACGAGCGGCGAATGAAATCGCACCGCGTGATTCTGGCTCATCCATCTCGCCATCACCTAGGAACGCGTATACACGCTGTTCAGAAGTGTCTTTCATACCACGGCCATCAAGATATTTGAGGAAACGCGCTTGATAGATTGCAGAAATTGGCCCCAGACCCATAGATACGGTCGGGAATTGCCAGAATTCAGGCATCAATTTCGGGTGTGGGTAGGAAGGAATACCTTTGCCATCCACTTCTTGGCGGAAGTTGTCAAGTTGCTCAGCCGTTAGGCGGCCTTCAACGAACGCACGTGCGTAGATCCCTGGAGAGATGTGACCTTGATAATAAACCAAGTCACCGCCATCTTTTTCATTAGGCGCACGGAAGAAGTGGTTAAAACATGTTTCGTAGAACGAAGCAGAAGACTGGAATGACGCCATGTGGCCGCCAAGATCGAGGTCTTTTTTCGATGCACGTAGAACGATCATAATCGCGTTCCAACGGATGATTGAGCGAATGCGACGCTCAAGCGTTGTGTCACCTGGGTATGCTGGTTCTTGCGCAGCTGGAATGGTGTTGATGTAGTTCGTGGTAATACCGGTTGGCATATCAACACCGTCTAGACGTGCTTTATCTAGAATTTGCTCAAGTAAGAACTGAGCGCGTTCTACACCTTCTTCACGTACAACTGACTCAAGGGCGGCTAGCCATTCCTGAGTTTCCAGTGCATCTACGTCATGCTTCATGTCAGACATGGCGATCTATCCTTCTATTGGTTGGATCTATAAAACAAGCAATTCGCCGTAGGTTACGACTCATTACCCTGCTGAATTCGGCGCAACGAACGCTCACGACGAGACTCTTCTTTGGTCAAATCCAGCAATGTTTCTTCGATATAAGCTAAGTGAGAATGGGACATTTCGCGCGCCTTTTCCGGCTGACCAGAAACGATCGCATCCACGATATTAGCTCGGTGTCTACTTACTTTCTCCACCACTTCATGGCGGCGGTGTAATAGTTTTAAATTCTGTAGAACATTTTGCTCAAGCAAAGGAGCGAGGCTGCGAACAATATGCAAAAGCACCACGTTGTGGGCCGCTTCAGTGAGAGCGACTAAAAACGCGACCACCGCAGACGCCTCTGCTTCGACCTCTTTTTTCGCTTGTTGTTCACCAATTCTCGCCAAACAGGCTTGAATGCGAGCAAAATCTTCCTCAGTACCACGCAATGCTGCGAAATAAGCTGAAATACCTTCCATCGCGTGGCGCGATTCCAATAGATCGAGCTGGGTTTCAGAGTGGCTAGACAATAAATTTAGCAGAGGATCAGAAAAACTCTGCCAAATGTTCTCACTGACAAACGTACCTCCACCTTGACGGCGGGTTAATAAACGCTTGGCTTCGAGGCGTTGAATGGCTTCACGAATGGATGGACGAGACACCTCGAACTGTTTTGCCAGTTCTCGTTCTGGAGGCAATTGTTGCCCCGGAGAGAGTGTTCCTTCCACTATCAGCCTTTCTAACTCCTGTTCAATTACATCAGAGAGTTTTGGCTGACGAATCCTTTGATAAGCCATAATTTATTATTCTTCTACTCTTTGCAGTCAATTGGTAATACCAATTTCAAGTTGGTGCAGAAATTAACATAATTAAAACGTAGCTGTCCAGCCAAAAGTTGACCTAAATCATAGAACAGCCCACGCCTAAACACTTTGATAACAATAGTCGATTAAAACAGCAATATTATTGGTCAGACCAATTACAAAATGAATACAGATGGGGAAATGATGGGCTAGAAATGGGGAAACATTCTTTGGCTCCTCCCCCTTCTAGGGGGAGGCTGGGAGGGGGTAATTCGAAAAATACAAAATCAATCAAAAGAGACACCCCACCCTAACCCTCCCCTAATAAGGGGAGGGAATGTAAGAGCAAACATTCGTTGAGATCTCCTTTCTAGGGGAGGGAAGGTTATGTCACGCATCGAAAGAAGAGAAATATCAAGCCGTTACTTCGCTTCGAGGTGATCAATCATCAATTGCAATGACTGATTGCCGCGAAACTCATTAATATCAAGCTTATACGCAAGACGCACCGTTTTCACCGACGCATCTGGCCAGCGTCTTAAATCGACATTAAAAGCGATACCATCGATCATAATATTGGTTGGGTGGCCTTTGAATAACGGCTCAAGCATCAGTTTCAAATGCTTTTCTCCCACCAGCTTTTGGTGCAATAGTTTGAACTCACCGTCAAAGAGAGGTTCAGGAAACGCCTGCCCCCATGGGCCGCCGGAACGCAAGGTTTCAGCGGTGTGCATCGAGAACTCTTCAGGTGTTAACTCCCCGTCGGATAAAATCACGCCCTTGAGCGCGCTTTCATCTAACTCGCGACGTACGGCTTGATCAAACAGCTCAGCAAAACGCTCAAACTCTTTTTCGGCAATAGTTAAACCTGCCGCCATCGCGTGACCACCAAATTTGACGATTAAACCGGGGTTTTGTGTATCAATGCGATCCAGCACATCGCGCATGTGTAACCCAGCAACAGAGCGGCATGACCCTTTGATACTGCCATCGCCACCATCGGCAAACGCAATCACAGGGCGATGGTATTTATCTTTAATACGTGAGGCTAAAATACCAATCACACCTTGGTGCCAATCGCGCTGAAACAGTACTAAGCCGTGTGGCAATTCGCTATTTTCACTCAGTTGCAGGCGCTCACAAAAAGCCAGCGCCTCTTGCTTCATCCCCTCTTCAATCTCTTTGCGAGTTTGGTTAAGGCCATCCAGCTCACTAGCCATTCTACGCGCAGCGTGAATGTCATTGCACATTAGCAGCTCAACGCCAAATGACATATCATCCAAGCGCCCTGCCGCATTGATGCGTGGCCCTAACGCAAAGCCAAAATCCGAGGCAACTAAACGCCTCGCGTCACGTTTAGCAACCTCAATCAAAGCTTGAATACCCGGCCTTGCATGCCCGGCGCGAATGCGTTGCAAACCTTGATACACTAAAATGCGGTTGTTTTCATCGAGCGGCACAACATCAGCGACAGTACCCAGTGCGACTAAGTCAATCAGCTCCATCAACTTGGGTTCACTCATACCTTGTCGAGTAAACCAGCCGTTTTTTCGCATATGCACGCACAGCGCCATCATCAAATAGAAAGCCACCCCTACGCCAGCTAATGCCTTCGAGGGAAACGGGCAGTTAGCCAAATTGGGATTCACCATCGCATCAACCTCTGGCAACTCGTGTCCCGGTAAATGGTGATCGGTCACCAAGACGGTCAGCCCTTGCTGCTTGGCATAACGCACCCCGTCGATAGAGGAGACGCCGTTATCGACCGTCATGATCATCTGCGCGCCAAGCTCAATCGCTTGATCGACCACTTCAGGGCTTAAGCCATAACCATCTTCAAAACGGTTAGGCACGAGATAGTCCACATTGTGCGATCCCAACATTCGCAACGCCAAAACAGATAAAGCGCAACTGGTTGCGCCATCAGCATCAAAATCCCCGACGACTATGATGCGCTGCTGCTGCTCGATGGCGTGAAAAAGTAGTTGTACCGCTTGCTCTATACCACCTAATTGTTGGTAGGAATGCAGTGCTTTCGCGGCCTTGTCGAGTTGTTCAAGGTTTGTGATACCACGGTTGATATAGATACGTTTAAGCAGTGTAGGAATCGTGTCAGGGAGTTGCGAAAGATCGGGGGCTGGTCTTTGTTTTATTTCAATCATAAATCAGCGGGCTCAAGAACACTCAAGCCCGACTCCTAAAGTTATTGAATCTGCTGAAGGCGTTGCAACAATTGCTCTGGTGGTAAATAACCGCCAACCATTTCGCCATTCGGTAGGAAAATCGCAGGCGTGCCGTTGATGCCTAACTCACGCCCGAGCTGATAGTGCTTGGTAATCAACTGCTTAGCCTGTTGAATGTTCTGTCCTGCTTCTGGCAACTTATGATTGGTTTTGGCCTCATTCATCGCTGCCATTTTATCATCTGCATTCCAGATAGCGGCCATTTGATCAGCTACCTGCCCCGTAACGCCTTGACGCGGGTAAGCCATATAGCGCACGGTGATCCCTAGGTCGTTATACCCTTTCATTTGACTATGCAAACGAGTGCAATAACCACAGGTAATATCAGTAAAAACAGTCACCACGTATTTTTCGTTGGCGGCTTTGTATTCGATCATACTCGATTCAAACTGCGCGATCTTCGCCGCATTAACGGGCGCTTGGCGTTTGGCTAACACATCGACATAACCACCATTCTTATCTAATTCATACAAGGTTCCGGCGATAAAATGGCTCGCGTCAGGCGCAGAAAACAGCACGCCACCGGAAGTTTGCACTTCAATCACTCCCGGAATATCAGAGGCTTGAACACTCAGTACTTCCAATCCGAGTTTAGAAAAACGTTGTTCAAAAACCGTTTTATCAAGCGCAGCCGCTTGCACAGCCGTTGACGTCACTTGCTCTGTGGTTTCGGCGTTACACGCCACAGCAAAAAGTGGAAATGTAAGAAGAGTCAGTTGGCGTAATACGCTCATTAAATTCACCTTTTCAAGCCCTTGGATGGTGCTCGCTATGTAATTGTTTAAGTCGCTCAGTCGCAACATGAGTATAAATTTGCGTGGTCGATAAGTCACTATGACCGAGCAGCATTTGCACTACACGCAAATCGGCACCGTAATTGAGTAGATGCGTGGCAAAAGCATGCCTTAATACGTGTGGAGAGAGTTTTTCCACATCGATTTGTGCGATCACTGCGTAGTGTTTAATTCGGTGCCAAAAGGTTTGACGAGTCATCTGCCTTGCTCGTCGGCTGGGGAAAACCACATCCGACGTTTGTTCGCCCAGCAAAGTAGACCGCCCTTGTTCAAGAAAAGTTTCAATCCAATCAACGGCATTTTCGCCCATCGGTACAAGACGCTCTTTGCCACCTTTACCAATCACTCTTACTACGCCTTGACGTAAACTGATATTTTCCATGGTCAGTGAAACCAATTCGGTCACCCGTAGCCCTGTTGCATACAAGAGTTCCAACATCGCTCTGTCACGTAATTCTAGAGGATTATTGGTATCGGGAGCATTCAATAGATCTTCCACTTGCTGCTCGGATAAATCTTTAGGCAGACGCTGCGGCAATTTAGGGCTAATTAAGAGCGCGCTCGGATCATCGCCGCGGAGCTTCTCACGGTGAAGATATTGAAATAAACGACGAATCGCCGACAACATACGTGCCCGCGAGGTTTGCTTATAGTCTTGATCCGCGAGCCACGCTTGGTACTGCTGCAAACCAGTGACACTAATAAAGTCAAGGCGATAATTATTGTGCTGCATCCATTGCAACAATTTCGTCAGATCATTGCGATACGATGAGAGCGTGTTTTCAGCTAAACCACGCTCCATCCACATCGCATCTAAAAACTGTTCCACAACCCCTTGATCAGGAGAAATATATTCAGACACATCAAACCTCTGTGGTGAAAATCGAGTTGCTCAGGTTATGTGAGCCACTGGTTTAATACCATAAAAAAACATCATCGGCAGGATAATCGCTGCAAAGCGCGTCATTTTATGGTTAGAATTCACTATTCTTGATTTAAAACGAACACAAAATTATGAAGATCGGTCTTTTTTACGGCTCAACAACTTGTTATACCGAAATGGCAGCAGAGAAGATCCGTGCGCTCATCGGTGAGGATTTGGTGGAGATTCACAATGTGAAAGAAACGCCACTCTCTTTGATGAGCAACTATGATCTTTTAATACTGGGCATCTCAACTTGGGACTTTGGCGAAATCCAAGAAGATTGGAGCGCAATATGGGATCAAATCGGTGGCGTGTCGCTAAACGGCAAGTACGTCGCATTATTCGGCTTAGGCGATCAAGAAGGTTATGGCGAATGGTACCTCGATGCGATGGGGATGCTGCATGATGAGCTAAAACAAATTGGTGCTCAATTGATTGGCTACTGGCCCAACCAAGGCTACCATTTTGAAGCGTCAAAAGCCCTAACGAAAGATGGCCGCCACTTTGTTGGTCTGGCACTCGATGAAGATTCGCAATACGAGCAAAGCGACGAACGCATTCAATGCTGGGTTGAGCAAATTTTAGTGGAATATCACGATTCGATTTAATTCGTTGTTCGCTATTTGTTGTTAGTCATTTGTTGCCAACAAGGCTCGATAGCACCGCCAATCAAATACCAAACCGGGGTCAGTTTTGCGTAATGGCGCAATGTATTGGTGCCCGGTGATGCGTTGATTGGTGATGAGCGGATAACGCCGCTGCAATGCACACGTCAAAGTCGCTAAGGCTTGATATTGCGCAGGTGTATAAGCCGTCTCATCGCTCCCTTCCAATTCAATCCCTATCGAATAATCATTACATTTTGCACGGCCAGCGAAGCTTGACTGGCCAGCATGCCAAGCTCTGGCATTAAATGGCACAAATTGCACTACTTCTCCCTCTCGCCGAATGAGGCAGTGAGCCGAGACGCGCATCTGGTGGATGGTTTGAAAAAAAGGGTGTTGATTCGGGTCAAGCGTGCCAGTGAAAAACTGCTCAATATATGGGCCGCCGAACCGGCCCGGAGGCAAGCTGATATTATGTACCACCAGCAATGAAATATCTTGCGCATCGCTTCGCTGATCATAAAACGGCGATGGCACTCGACGTGCGCTTTGATACCAACCCTTTTTATCGATCATCAGTTGACCCCTTACACTCAAACAAAAATGAACCTTAGCCAGAGGAAATGCGAGATTAGTGGCTGAATTTGAGTAAAACTCAGCGTATCATTCTCACTCTGTTCAACACCATATTAGATTTGCGATGAAAAATACACACAACAGCCAACAACGCCTTGATTATCTGAAACAGCAACTCCCATTGGAAATTACTCGTGCCGTTAGCGATGCACTCAGAGAAGATCTCGGTGGCAGCTTGGATGCGACTGCTGATATCACCGCAAACCTTATTCCAGCGGATGCGCGCAATACTGCGACTCTCATCACCCGTGAACATGGCGTACTTTGTGGCCAAGCATGGGCAGAGGAAGTCTTCAAACAACTTGGTGGTGAAGTGAAAATTGACTGGCATGTCCAAGATGGTGATCAAGTTAAGCCAAACCAAGTTTTGTGCACTCTTGAAGGTCCAGCTCGCGCGCTGCTGACTGGTGAACGCAATGCGATGAACTTCATTCAAACCTTGTCAGGTTGCGCCAGCATTACTGCTCAGTATGCCAAACAGCTAGAAGGCACCGAATGCCGACTACTTGATACACGCAAAACTATCCCTGGCCTGCGCAGCGCACTGAAATATGCTGTCGCGTGTGGCGGCGGCTTTAACCATCGTATTGGCGTGTTTGATGCTTATTTAATTAAAGAAAATCATATCATTGCTTGTGGCGGTATTACCCAAGCCATCAGCACCGCTAAACAGCTCAACCCCGGTAAACCCGTCGAAGTCGAAACCGAAAGCTTGCAAGAGTTAGAAGAGGCGATTCAAGCGGGCGCTGACATCATTATGCTGGATAATTTTAGCATTGAGATGATGCACGAAGCGGTAGCAATTAACGCAGGCCGCGCGGCTTTAGAAAATTCTGGTAACGTCACATTAGAAACCATTGGCGATTACGCGCGAACCGGTGTCGATTACATCTCAGTCGGCGCGCTGACTAAGCACATTAAAGCACTCGATCTCTCAATGCGCTTTCAGTAATTAATTACATCAATTATTGGAATAAAGATCAAAAATTTCAAATAGTTAAGGAAGCCGGACGAGCTTCCTTTTTTATTGCTTGCGTATCAAAATCAAGACGGCATTTTTAAGTCAGTCGTATTTCAGTGATTGATATATGCAACTAAACAGGTAAAAAATCCAAATCGCTCGCGCACTGCTCTTTATCTCATTCCCACCAACCCACAAGCTTCTTATGCTCTGCCCATCCTTATGCGTTCAAACGGAGCAAATCAAATAATGAACACAAATAAGAAAACGAAACAAAGTGGTTTTACCTTAATTGAATTGATGATTGTGGTGGCAATTATTGGCGTACTCTCTGCGATTGCCGTTCCTGCTTATCAAAATTATGTAGCTAAAAGTGAAGCGGCTACTGCATTAGGAAGTTTGAGAGCGCTGGTTACTCCAGCAGAATTAAAACTCCAGCAAGATGGAGCACTTACTGGTACCGTTACCGATTTAGGCGGTTCAGCCTCACATGCGCTAGGCTCTATTACTACAACTGGTAGCGGTGTAAGCGCTGCTGTATTGACTTTTACCTTTAACAAAGGTTCTCTCACTGGTGATACTATTACTTTGACTAAAACCACTTCAGGTTGGGAATGTAATGATGGTACTGCGGTTTTAGACAACTGCAACTAATGCTAACCAACCTACCTGCGATTCTGCGTCAGGCCCAGATATTGAGCCCGACGCAAGAACACGCAGTTATTGAACATATCAAAGCGTCTGGTGCGAGTGTGCCAGAAGCTTTGCTCGCTTTGGATTTTTTCCATCCTCATGATCTGACTGAGCAGTTAAGTACCCTTTTTGGCCTACCGGACACCGACTTAACCCGCTACGACTACCCGCAGCTCTGCCAACAGCTTGGTTTGCGTGATCTCATCACCCGTTACCAAGCACTGCCGATTGCCCATAATGGCCAAACCCTGACCATCGCGGTTTCCGACCCGACCCATTTACAAGTGGAAGATGATTTTCGCTTTGCGACAGGCTTACAAGTCGAACTGGTTTTAGCCGACTACAAAGCGCTGCAAGCAGCCATCCGGCGCTTGTATGGCCGAACAATTCAAGGATCCTCTTCTTCAGGGAAAGAGATCAGCCAAGATGAACTGGCGAACTTAGTTAAGCTCTCTGATGATGAGATTCAATCGATTGAAGACCTCAGCCAAGATGACGCCCCAGTCAGTCGCTTTATTAACCAAATCCTGCTTGATGCGGTGCGAAAAGGCGCATCCGATATCCATTTCGAACCGTACGAAGCGCTTTACCGAGTACGATTGCGCTGTGATGGTATTTTGGTGGAAACGCAGCGTCCCTCAAGCAACTTAAGTCGCCGGCTTGCCGCGCGGCTTAAAATTTTATCCAAACTCGATATTGCCGAGCGGCGCTTACCACAAGATGGACGAATTAAACTGCGGTTGAATCAAGACACCGCCATCGATATGCGCGTTTCCAGCCTCCCTACTTTATGGGGTGAAAAAATCGTACTGCGCCTACTTGATAGCAGTGCTGCTAACTTAGATATCGACAAGTTGGGTTATAACGACCAGCAAAAACAACTCTACTTAGCTGCGCTGAAAAAACCACAAGGGATGATTTTAATGACGGGCCCGACGGGTAGCGGAAAAACCGTCTCGCTCTATACGGGGCTACGCACTTTAAATACTGCTGAAGTGAACATTTCCACCGCTGAAGATCCGGTTGAAATTAACTTATCCGGTATCAACCAAGTTCAAGTGCAGCCAAAAATTGGCTTTGGCTTTGCGCAAGCATTACGCTCCTTCTTACGGCAAGATCCCGACATTGTAATGGTTGGCGAAATCCGCGATTTAGAAACTGCCGAAATCGCCGTGAAAGCGGCACAAACCGGGCATTTAGTTCTTTCTACCTTGCATACTAACTCCGCCGCCGAAACGGTAATTCGCTTGAGTAATATGGGAATTGAAGCGTTTAACTTAGCCTCTTCACTCAGTTTAATTATTGCCCAGCGTTTAGCTCGTCGCCTTTGTCGGCACTGCAAAATTGCCGTCGTGCCCTCAATGCAGTTGCAGCAACATTTTCAGCTGCTAGCGACAGAAACCATTTATGAAGCGAACCCGCATGGTTGCAACGAATGCACAGGGGGCTATTCAGGTCGAGTCGGCATTTATGAAGTGATGGCGTTTAACCCACAGCTGGCCGAAGCGATTATGCAAAAAGCAAGCATTCATCAAATAAAACAGATCGCGAAAGCCAACGGAATGCAGACACTACAAGAATCAGGCATTGAAAAGCTCAAAAACGGCGTAACCAGCTTCAAAGAGCTGCAACGCGTGCTCTATTTCTAACGCTTTGATCCCTCTTAGCTAGCCATTGAGTGACTCTATTGTATGAACACAAAAATCAAATCAGAACTCAAAAATTATCGTTGGAAAGGCATCAATAGTTCGGGCAAAAAAGTATCTGGCCAAACTCTCGCTTTAACCGAACTGGAAGTGCGTGACAAACTTAAAGAACAGCACATTCAAATCAAAAAAATCAAAAAAGGGGGCGTCTCTTTTATCACCCGCTTGACTCATCGCGTGAAGGCCAGAGACATCACCATTCTGACACGCCAATTGGCGACCATGCTGACCACGGGCGTGCCCATCGTGCAAGCCTTAAAACTGGTCGGAGATAACCATCGCAAAGCCGAAATGAAATCCATTTTGTCGCAAGTCACCAAAGGGGTTGAAGCCGGAACGCCAATTTCCAAAGCGATGCGTACCGCCAGCACCCATTTCGATACCTTGTATGTTGATCTCATTCACACAGGCGAACAGTCAGGTAACTTGGCTGAAGTGTTTGAGCGGCTAGCGACTTATCGAGAAAAAAGTGAACAACTGCGCGCTAAAGTCATTAAAGCACTCATCTACCCAACCATGGTGGTGTTGGTCGCGTTAGGTGTTTCTTACTTAATGCTTACTATGGTGATCCCTGAGTTTGAAAGCATGTTCAAAGGATTCGGAGCCGAATTACCTTGGTTTACACAGCAAGTATTGAAACTCTCTCATTGGGTGCAAAGTTACAGTTTGTGGGTACTCATCATCATAATCCTCACCACAATTGCCGTGAAAGCAGTACGCCAAAAATCTTTTTTAATACGCTTAAAAACCAGCCGATTAGGATTAAAGTTTCCCATTCTTGGCGGGGTGATAGGCAAAGCCTCTATTGCTAAATTCAGTCGCACACTCGCCACCAGTTTTAGTGCAGGCATTCCGATTTTAGCCAGCTTAAAAACCACCGCCAAAACCGCTGGCAATGTCCATTTTGAGACGGCGATTAATGAGGTCTATCGTGATACGGCAGCTGGCATGCCAATGTATATTGCGATGCGTAATACCGAAGCCTTTCCCGAAATGGTGCTGCAAATGGTGATGATTGGTGAAGAATCAGGCCGATTGGATGACATGCTCAATAAAGTCGCCACCATTTACGAATTTGAAGTCGATAATACCGTCGATAACTTAGGCAAAATTCTCGAACCATTGATCATTGTCTTTTTGGGTACGGTGGTCGGCGGTTTAGTGGTGGCAATGTACTTGCCCATCTTTAACTTAATGAGTGTATTAGGATAGTATTAGCACTGCTAATCTTTTAATTATCGAGTCTGTGCATGGAAGTTTTTATTTATTACCCTTGGCTCTTTCCACTTTTTGCAGCGTTGTTTGGCTTAATCGTGGGGAGTTTTCTCAATGTGGTCATTTATCGTCTACCCAAAATCATGGAGCGAGAATGGCGACAAGAGTGCGCTGACTGCTTTCCCGAATATCACATTGCGCCACCGGAAGGGCAACTCACGCTCAGTGTCCCTCGTTCTAGCTGCCCACACTGTGATACGCCAATCCGTATTATTGACAATATTCCGCTACTCAGTTGGCTCTTTTTAAAAGGGAAATGTTCCCGCTGCCAAGGCCCGATCAGTGCACGCTATCCTTTGATTGAACTGCTCACCGCCAGTATGAGCTTTGTCGTGGCTAGCCACTTCGGTTTTAGTTATTTTTCACTAGCGCTATTGTTTTTCACTTTTGTGCTCATCGCGGCGACGTTTATCGATTTCGATACCATGCTGTTACCCGACAAGCTGACACTGCCACTACTGTGGGCGGGCCTCAGCTTATCATTGATGCACATTAGCCCTGTCAATTTGCAAGATGCGGTGATCGGCGCCATTGCTGGCTATCTAAGCTTATGGTCGGTCTATTGGCTGTTTAAACTCGTCACAGGCAAAGAAGGAATGGGTTATGGCGATTTCAAACTGCTGGCTGCTCTCGGCGCTTGGTTGGGCTGGCAATATCTGCCCATCATCATCCTCATGTCATCTGTGGTTGGCATTATCTTGGGCCTAATTCAATTGCGCTTGCAAAAAAAAGGGATCGACAAAGCCTTTCCTTTTGGCCCCTATCTCGCCATTGCTGGCTGGCTAACCTTGTTGTGGGGTAACGATATTATGAGTTGGTATTTAGGTTCAATTATGGGGTTATCGTCATGGGGTTAGTGGTGGGTTTAACCGGCGGGATTGCCAGCGGAAAAAGCACCGTTGCTCATTTATTTCAGCAGCATTTCTCGATTGATGTCGTGGATGCTGACATCATCGCTCGAGAAGTCGTCGAACCAGGTAGTGAAGGATTAACGGCGATTTGCGCGCACTTTGGCCTCACCATATTAAAGCCCGATGGACAATTAGATCGCACCGCGTTAAGAGAAAAGATCTTTGCTGATGAGCAAGAAAAGGCTTGGCTTAATCAGCTTCTTCACCCAATGATCCGTGCAAAAATGATTGCTGATTTAGCAAAAACCACCTCGCCTTATGCTTTATTGGTTGTGCCATTATTGATAGAAAATAACCTACAAACCTTAGTCGATCGCATCTTAGTGGTTGATGTTGATCTAAAAACCCAAATCGCTCGCACTATGGCAAGAGACAAGGTATCAGAGCAACAAGTCCGTTCGATCTTAGCCGCTCAAGCGAGCCGTGAGCAAAGATTGCAATACGCTGACGATGTGATTAAAAATAGCGCAGAAAACCAAAAACTTTTGCCTCAAATCACAGAATTACACAAAAAGTATCTAGCCATATGCAGCCTAAGTCTGTAAGAATAACCCAGACCGGACCTAAGGCTAGCTAGATGACCACGCATAAGTTTGAACACCCACTGAACGAAAAAACTCGTATCTATTTAAGAGTCGAAGCGCTGCTTAACCAGTTGATGCATTCCGCTCAGTTTCGTGACGGTATTCAACACCAACTCTTCTTTCGTTCATTGTTTGATTTACTCGAAATCTTCGAACAGATCCAACTCAAAAGCGAGTTGGCTAAAGATATTGAAAAACAGCGTTTGAACTACCGTAGCTGGCTCAATGTGGATGGTGTTGATCAAGAAATGTTGCTATCGCTCCTTGAAGAGATCGACGAGGTCCATCGTAATTTAATGAGCGCTGAACGCTTTGGTCAATCACTCAAAGAAGATCGTTTCTTAAGCACGATTCGCCAACGTTTTAATTTACCGGGCGGGTCGTGCTGTTTTGACCTGCCAGCCCTGCACTACTGGCTACACATTCCGATAGAAAAGAAGACCCAAGATGCGCACCAATGGATGGAAACGCTGCGACCGTTATCAGATGCGTTGCAACTTTGGTTGAAGTTAACCCGCGAAACGGGCCATTTTAAAGCACGCCTAGCACGATTAGGTTTTTATCAAAGCGATGCAGAAGACGCTAATATATTGCGCTTGTCGATCCCACTTGAGTATGGGGTATACCCCATGATCTCTGGACATAAAAATCGCTTCGCGATTAAGTTTATCGAATTCCAATCAGGCCAAGCAACAGGGCGCGATATCGAGTTTGATCTCGCCGTCTGCTGTTAATCAATTCCGCTTCAATTCCCGACTGACTCTTACTTTCCATTGCGTTAGGTAATACACTTACGCCTATCCATCGTTACTTGAAGTCCGTTATGTCAAAGAAAATTACCATTGTAAAATGCCCGCAGTGCAAAGCCGATGTCGAATGGGGAGAACAGAGCCCTTATCGTCCTTTTTGTTCCAAACAGTGTCAGATGATCGATTTTGGCGAGTGGGCCGATGAGGAAAAAAGTATTCCCGGTGCACCGGATATGTCAGACAGTGATGGTTGGTCAGAAGATCAATATTAGCGTACATATAAAAACAGGGGTCGATTACTCGACCCCTGTTTATTACTATGAGAACGCTAGTTTATAGCATTACTTCTTAGCAAGTTTCTCTTTGATACGAGCTGACTTACCAGAACGCTCACGTAGGTAGTACAGTTTGGCACGACGTACTGCACCGCGGCGTTTAACTTCAATGCTATCAACCACTGGAGAGTGAGTTTGGAACGTACGCTCAACACCTTCACCGTTAGAGATCTTACGAACAGTGAATGCAGAGTGTAGGCCACGGTTACGGATTGCGATTACAACGCCTTCAAAAGCCTGTAGACGCTCACGATCACCTTCTTTTACCTTAACTTGAACAACAACAGTGTCACCTGGTGCGAATTTAGGTAGGCCTTGTTTCATTTGCTCTTCTTCAAGAGCCTTGATGATGTTACTCATTTTAAAAATTCCTAGAATAAACTGATACTAAATTAAATAGGTTACTGATGTATTTGAGTTTCTTTAATGAACTCAACCAGTAATAGTTCCTGTTCGTCAGTCAGAGCTAGGTTTTCCAGGAGCTCTGGCCTTCTATGCCAAGTTCGGCCCAACGACTGTTTCAGTCGCCAGCGACGAATATCCTCGTGATTACCGGATTTCAGTACCGCAGGTACTTCTTTTCCATCTAACACTTCAGGACGCGTATAGTGCGGGCAATCTAGCAAGCCATTGGCAAAAGAATCCTCTTCTGCTGATGCGAAATCTCCTAATACTCCCGGAACAAACCGAGAGACAGAATCAATCAACGTCATGGCTGGCAGTTCGCCGCCTGTCATCACAAAATCACCAATCGACCATTCTTCGTCAACTTCTGATTGGATGATACGCTCATCTACCCCTTCATAGCGTCCACAAATAAGAACTAGGTTCTCATTCGTCGCAAGCTCTTCGACTCCTTTTTGGTCGAGTTTTCGACCTTGAGGAGAAAGGTAAATGACTTTCGTCTTTCCCGGTGCGGCTTGTTTTGCTGCATGAATGGCATCGCGCAAAGGCTGAACCATCATGAGCATTCCAGGACCACCACCGTAAGGTCTGTCATCGACGGTGCGATGTTTGTCATGAGTGAAATCTCGAGGATTCCAAGCTTCAATAGACAGCAAACCTTTTTTAACCGCTTGACCTGTTACTCCAAAATCAGTAACAGAACGGAACATTTCAGGAAATAGGCTTATAACGCCAACCCACATGTGTTCTCTCGCTCTGAAATTTTGGAGTTAGAATGCCGGATCCCAGTCAACTTCGATCCGTCGAGCTTCGCGATCAACATTCTTGATCACTTGCTCTTCAAGGTACGGTACCAACCGTTCCTTTTGGCCAAAAGCATCTTTCAAATTCGCTTTCACAACCAGAACATCGTTGGAGCCAGTTTCTAATAGGTCAGTGACCTCACCAAGGTTATACCCCTTAGTGGTAATAACTTGCATACCGAACAATTCACGCCAGTAGAATTCATCTGCTGACAATTCTGGTAATGATGCGGGATCAATAGCAATTTCAAAGTTGGTGAGTAGATGTGCGTCTTCTCGAACATCTAAACCTTCAAGTTTTACCACCATACTCTTACCATGGCGCTTCCAACTCTCTACTTTGTACTCGATCCACTGGCCTTTTTGGTTAATAAACCAAGGGCTGTAATCAAAAATACTTTCAGCTTCGTCTGTGTAGGAAAAAACTTTGAGCCAGCCACGAATGCCATAGGTAGCACCAAACTTGCCCATAACAATCTTTTCGTTTTCTTTGCTCATTGTTTCTTTACCTTTCATCGACATAAGCTAATGTTCTTCTATAAAAGTAAGAATTAAGCCGCTTTTTGAGCGTCTTTTACTAGCTTAGCTACGCGATCAGATAGAGATGCGCCTTGACCAACCCAATGGTTAACGCGATCTAGATCAACACGTAGGCCTTCTTCTTGGCCAGTAGCCGTAGGATTAAAGAAACCTACTTTCTCGATGAAACGGCCAGTTACTGCGTTACGGCTATCCGCAACTACGATTTGATAAAATGGACGCTTTTTAGCGCCGTGACGTGCCAAACGAATGGTTACCATGTCGTCCTCTTTGCTTTCTCAATAATAAAATTAACCCCAAAAACCATTTACGAAAAACAGTCTGGGGTCTCGTGCCAAAATAAAGCCTCGGAATTTTACTCTTATTCCGAGGCTTTGCAAGGGGTTTAGCTATTTTTTCACCAGCAGAAGCATTATGCTTTTGCAGTGATGGACATCACGCTTTAGTAAATTTTAAGCATCGCAATGAGTTAGGTTAACGACCAAAGAAACCGCCGCCGCCCATGCCACCCATTCCGCCCATCATGCCTTGCATATTACGCATCATGCCTTTCATGCCCCCTTTCTGCATTTTTTTCATCATTTTCTGCATTTGGGTGAACTGTTTCAGTAAGCGGTTAACATCTTGTACTTGGGTGCCAGAACCTGTCGCGATACGTTTTTTACGTGAACCTTTTATCATGTCTGGGTGCTGACGCTCGTGCATGGTCATCGAACAGATGATCGCTTCCATCTGCTTGAACATCTTATCATCGACCTTATCTTTCACGTTGGCAGGTAGGTTTGCCATGCCAGGCAGTTTATCGAGCATGCCCATCATGCCGCCCATATTCTGCATTTGCCCGAGCTGTTCGCGGAAATCTTCTAAATCAAATCCTTTCTTTTCCTTGAATTTTTTAGCTAGGCGTTCTGCTTGCTCGTGATCAACATTACGTTGTAGATCTTCAATTAATGAGAGAACATCGCCCATTCCCAATATGCGTGATGCAATACGATCAGGATGGAAAGGCTCGAGCGCGTCAGTTTTTTCACCGACCCCTAAGAATTTAATCGGTTTACCGGTGATATGACGAACGGAAAGTGCGGCACCACCTCGAGCATCACCATCAACTTTGGTTAAGATAACCCCCGTTAACGGCAGCGCATCACCAAAGGCTTTTGCGGTGTTCGCGGCATCTTGCCCCGTCATGGCATCCACAACGAACAATGTTTCAATCGGATTAATCGCCGCATGCAGATCTTGGATCTCTGCCATCATCAGTTCATCAATAGCAAGACGGCCTGCTGTGTCGACAATCAGCACATCGAAGAATTTCTTCTTCGCATGGTCAATGGCCGCATTGGCGATATCAATCGGTTTTTGGTCGGCTGAAGAAGGAAAAAATTCAACGTCCAGATCGTTAGCTAGCGTTTCAAGCTGTTTTATCGCCGCTGGGCGATAAACGTCAGCCGAAACCACCAGTACTTTCTTTTTATCGCGTTCTTTAAGCAGCTTAGCAAGCTTACCAACACTGGTGGTTTTACCCGCGCCTTGTAAACCCGCCATTAAAATCACTGCTGGCGGCTGGGCGGCAAGGTTCAGCGCTTCGTTTGATTCGCCCATTACCGCTTCAAGCTGCGCTTGAACAATCTTGATGAACTCTTGTCCCGGTGTCAGCGATTTAGACACCTCAACACCCACGGCGCCCTCTTTAACGCGCGCGACAAAATCACGCACTACAGGCAGTGCAACGTCCGCTTCAAGCAGCGCCATGCGCACTTCGCGTAGGGTTTCTTTAATATTGTCTTCGGTGAGACGGCCTTTGCCGCTGATATTTTTCAGCGTCTTGGATAGTCGATCCGTTAAATTTTCAAACATCGTTGTCTCTTCGCTAGTTCGGCGATTAATTGGGGTCAGTATACCTTAGCCAATCTAATAGTCATACCCATTGACGCTTCGCGATAAGCGACTTAAACCCGTAAACGTAACATTGGGTCCCAAAACAGGGGGGGGGCAAAAAGAGTTATCTCTGCGATTTATCGAATAAAAGCCTTCACCCTGTTAATTATTTGCACCATGACCTCAACTAAGGTGGGTATATGTCAAATCAATCGGTATCCAACGTAGCTCATTATCGTGATGCAAGGTATAATTCGCCAATTCAGCCACCATTTTGTAAGAAGTATGGAAAACTTAATCGCAATAGTCGCCACTATTTTGTATTTTTTATCCATAGCGACCATTATTCCAGGCTTAGTTAATCAAACTGGGATTCGTGCGCAGACAGTATTGTTCAGTTCAGCACTGGCGCTGGCTTTTCATGCGTGGTTACTGAGTGATTTAATCTTCAACGCTAATGGGCAAAACCTCAGCATGCTCAATGTGGCATCATTGATCAGCTTTATCATCTCACTGGTGATGAGCATTGCGATGTTAAAAACGCGCTTGTGGTTTCTGTTGCCGGTGGTGTATAGCTTCGCCGCGATCAACGTCAGCGCCGCCTCATTTCTTCCCAGCATGTTCATGACTCACTTAGAAAACAATCCACCACTGTTGTTGCATATTTCTCTAGCACTATTTTCGTATTCAACCCTTTCGATTGGCGCACTCTACGCTTTGCAATTGGCTTGGCTGGACCACAAGCTAAAGAAAAAGAAGATGCTAACCATCAACCCAAATTTACCACCACTACTGATGGTAGAAAGGCAACTGTTTAAAATCATCTTGATAGGTAACGTATTACTTACTGGTACCTTGATTACTGGTTTTGATTTTGTCGGTGATATGTTTGCTCAAGGCAAAGCGCATAAAGGCATTTTGTCTTTCATTGCTTGGGTTGTCTATTCTGTATTGTTGTGGGGACATTACCGAAAAGGTTGGCGCGGTAGAAAAGTGACTTGGTTTGCTGTCGCTGGTGCAACCTTACTCACACTGGCCTACTTTGGTAGCCGTTTTGTAAAAGAAATCATTTTGAGCTAACTCAACACGTTTGATAGCGTATTGACACATTCATTTAATTAGATCATTACTTAATCACACTATTTTATAAGGAAACACCACGTTTTGGACGACATTTCAACGGGTATATTGTTTGCACTACTCGCGGGTCTCATCGTAATTTCGGCTTATTTTTCAGGTTCAGAAACCGGCATGATGTCTTTGAACCGCTACCGCTTAAAGCACTTGGCCAATACCGGCCACAAAGGTGCAAAGCGTGTTGAAAAACTGCTTGATCGTCCAGATCGCCTCATTGGTTTGATCCTCATTGGCAACAACCTAGTCAATATTTTAGCTTCTGCAATTGCCACTATTATTGGTATGCGCCTTTATGGGGATCTAGGAGTGGCCATTGCCACTGGTGCGCTGACGTTGGTCGTTCTGGTTTTTGCTGAAGTGACGCCAAAAACATTAGCAGCGCTTTACCCTGAACGCGTCTCTTACGCCAGCAGCATCTTACTGACCTTCTTAATGAAGATATTGTCACCATTGGTGATGTTCATTAACTTCATCACCAATGGTTTCATCCGCTTACTAGGCCTTAAGGCCAAGCATGGGGCGGAGGATCATCTAAGCTCTGAAGAGTTGAGAACCGTCGTCAACGAAGCGGGTGGCCTTATTCCTCGTCGCCACCAAGATATGCTGCTTTCCATTCTCGATCTCGAACATGTTACGGTGAACGACATCATGATCCCACGTAACGAAATTACTGGTATCAATATTAACGATGATTGGAAATCTATCGTGCGTCAGTTAACTCACTCGCCACACGGACGCGTGGTGCTTTACCGAGACAAAATTGATGAAGCGGTGGGCATATTGCGCCTTCGTGATGCTTCTCGTTTGATGTTGGAAAAAAAAGAGTTCAATAAAGAGATGATTTTACGTGCCGCTGATGAAGTCTACTTCATCCCGGAAGGCACACCGCTCAACGTACAATTACTTAAATTCCAACGCAACAAAGAGCGGATTGGCCTGATCGTTGATGAATACGGTGATATTAATGGCTTGATCACTGTTGAAGATATTCTCGAAGAGATTGTGGGGGAATTCACCACCTCAATGGCACCAAGCTTAGCCGATGAAATTACACCACAAAGTGATGGCAGCTTCTTGATTGATGGCAGCGCAAATATCCGTGACATTAACAAAGGGCTGAAGTGGAAACTGCCAACGACGGGCCCAAGAACCTTAAACGGTTTACTTTTGGAGCACCTTGAAGATATTCCAAGTAGCCATTTAAGTGTCAAAGTCTCTGGTCATGCGATGGAGATTGTGGATGTAGAAGAAAACCGCATTAAGCAGGTTAAAGTCTTTCCACGCAAAACCAAAAAACATTAATCGCCAGTCACTGCATAAAAGAAAGAAAAAAAGCTTGGTCACTGCCAAGCTTTTTGTTTTTAAAGGGCCAGATCTGGCGATCTTTAATCCACTTTCAGCTCTTTGAGCATCGACTCAGGTAAAGCAAGCTCATCATTTTTATTCACCGCAATACCTGCCGTGATAATCGCTTGAGCAATCTCTTTAGCTTCTGTTAACGAGTGCATTGAGGCTGTACCACATTGGTATTCGTTTAGTTCAGGGATCTGATCTTGGCTCTCTACTTTTAGCACATCATGCATCGCCGCTAACCACGCTTGCGCCACTTGCGCTTCTGTTGGCGCGCCAATCAAACTCATGTAAAAACCTGTGCGGCAGCCCATAGGTGAGATGTCGATGATTTCTACGTCATGACCATTTAAGTGCGCGCGCATAAAGCCAGCATATAAATGTTCTAAAGTGTGGATCCCTTTTTCTGAAAGAATATCTTTGTTTGGAGCAGTAAAACGGAGATCAAATACGGTGATTGTATCCCCTTTAGGCGTCTGCATATTTTTTGCCACACGTACCGCAGGCGCATGCATACGAGTGTGATCTACAGTAAAACTGTCGAGTAATGGCATTGCTTTCTCCTTATTTGGCAAAGAGCGATGCTCTGCCTATCAATGTTAGATTATGATCGAGAGATCATTTTAGGTACGAAAAATAGCTTTCAAGAAATTCTTCAAAACTTTGAGTATCGTGTTGTTCTATCTGTTGCTGAGCGGCTCGAGAACGCAGCACTTCCTCTTCCATCACAGACTCAGAATAAGTTTGATAGTGATGTGCCAGGTTGGCTTGTCGGTATTCGGCTCCTAATGCACAACCTACCTTACCGAGCCCTCCAAACTGTTTAGTCTGTTCAAGTAGTTGGGCGGAAAAGGTTAATTCTGGATTATCAATCCACGAGCTTAGTTTCTCGCATACGGCTTGGTATGCATTGCCACCACAAGCGCTATCCATTACTTGCGCTATTTTGCGTAAGTCATCGAATACATTATGCGCCCACGCTTGCAGCGTCAGTTTCTCTCCGCGACAGCCAATTTGTAACTCTAAACCCGGTTTACGACCTTCTAAAATCACTTTGTTCCAGTTATCTCGCCAACATGCCAGCTCACAATTGTCCATCGGATCTGAATCTGAAAGAGCGGTCCAAGTGAGGAACAGATCGAGAAAACGCACTTGATCTTCAGTAATACCAATCGGGCTAAACGGGTTTACGTCTAACGAACGCACTTCGATGTATTCGACTCCGCCTCTCTCTAACGCTTGTGACGGCTTTTCGTCATTTTTGGCCACACGCTTAGGACGGATCGGTGCATAGAGTTCGTTTTCTATCTGCAAAACATTGCTGTTGAGCTGACGATGTTCACCATCGACATACACGCCTAGTTCTGCAAACTCTTTTGATGGAGTGCGGATCGCCTGATTCAACCCTTCTAGATATTGATCCAAGCTATTAAAACCAATTTTCAAGCCACTTTGCGCGCTATTGGTATAACCTAAATCACTGAGGCGCAACGAGGTAGCATGAGGCAAATAAAGCGTTTTACCAATATTTTCAAATGGCAGATGGCTTTCACGTCCGCGCACAAACGATGAACATAACGCAGGTGATGCGCCAAAGAAATAGGGAATAAGCCAGCCAAAACGGTAGTAATTACGAATCACACCAAAATAGGCTTCCGATTTTGTCTCAGTACGCTGGGATTCAGTTTGCTCGCCATGCAAGGCATCCCAAAATGATTCTGGAAATGAAAAATTGAAATGTACGCCAGAAATGATCTGCATTAAGCTGCCGTAACGACGCTTTAAGCCTTCTCGATAAAGGGTTTTCATTTTACCCGTATTCGATGAACCATATTGCGCCAGTTCGATATCATCTTCGCTGCCAACATAACAAGGCATAGAAAGCGGCCACATCTTTTCGTCACCCAATTTGGTTTGAGCAAAATGGTGAATATCCGCCAGTTGTGAGAGTAAAGTCGGCACGTCATGAGAGACTGGTGTAATAAATTCAAGCAATGACTCCGCAAAATCAGTGGTGATCCAACGGTTGGTTAATGCGCTGCCGAGTGCTTCTGGATGAGGAGTCAGAGCTAACGAGCCTTCTGGGGTATAGCGTAACGTTTCACGCTCAACGCCTCGGCCAAACTGCTTAAACACTTCTGATTTTTTAGTGACTTGTTCAAGTCGTGCGGCAAAATTAGTCAAAATAATGATTCGCTTATAGGTGAATGATCCGAATGAAAGCGGCTCTAACTCAGCAAGAGAGTAGAATGGAGGCAAACAATCTGCCCCCTATAAATGTGTACTCTAGCGGATGATTTCAAGCTCTTCTACGGGAATATCTAATTTTTCAAGTTGTGGCTTCAACGTTTTCGCATCACCCACTACGATAATTTGATACTCTTGTGGTTCAAACCATTTAGCGGCGAGTTTATTGAGCGTTGATTTTTTTACGTTTTCTACCAGTTCATTTCGTTGCTGTAGGTAATCTTCATCCAAACTATAGGTCAAAATATTACTAAGCAACTGCGCTTTTTGTGATGGTGTTTCATACGTCAGTGCATCTTGTTGGCCGACAGCAAGGCGCATAAATTTTAGCTCTTGGTCGGTTAAGCCACTTTGACTGAATGTTGCCATCTCTTTTTCTATTTCAACGATTGAAGCTACGGTGGCATCAGCACGCACTTGAGCATTGAAAACAATAGCGCCCACTTCTCGATTGCTCGCGAAATAACTCCCAGCGCCATAGGTGTAGCCTTTATCTTCACGCAAATTCTGATTAATGCGGCTGTTAAAGTTGCCCGCTAAATTGAAGTTAGCCAGTTGGCTGAGAAAAAGCTCGCCAGTGGCATCGAAAGGCAACCCTTTTCGCACAAAACGGACGATGCTCTGCGGCGCATCAGGCTTATCAACCAGATATATCTTCCGCTCTGTCAGTGAGTTCACCACTTGGGGACGTAACAAAGGAGAAGCTTCACCGCGCCACTGCCCTAAAAAGGTTAACTGTTTAGCGACCTCTTTTTTGGAAATGTCGCCAACGACAACGATTTGCGTACCATGTGGCGTGTAATGTTTCGCATAAAAGCGTTTTACATCTTCTAATGTTAAATCGTTTAGTGATTGCTCAGTGCCTTCACTTGAACGCGCAAAAATAGAGTTGCCAAACAGTACTTGACGAGTAGCTTGTGAAGCAAGCCATCCCGGTGTTTGATGCTGATAAACCAACCCTTCCAGCATCTGCTGCTTCAGCCGTGTAAAATCACTCTCTTTGAAAGCAGGATGAAATAAAACTTCTTCAACCACATCCAATGTTGCTGCAACATTCTTCTTCAAACTAGAGACCATAATACTGGTCGAATACTCATTGGCAGTAACACTGATAGTCGAACCTAACGTGTCGAGTTGAGCTTGAATCGCTTCCACTGAGCGTCGAGTTGAGCCTTCTTCAAGTAGCGCCGCGGTTAAATTAGCTAACCCTTCTTTGCCACGCGCGGCATGTCGCTCTCCTGCTGGTAAATTGATATTAATTAGCACGGTCGGCGTTTCGCTGGTTTGTGTGGCTAATAACTCAATACCGTTATCAAAATAGAGTTCATACAGTGTCGGCATTTGTGCTTTCACACCTTTTGCTACAGAAGGCATGATTGAGCGATCAAATTGATCTTCAACCTGGCGATAAGCCAATTGATCTTCGGTTATCGTTTGATGCTCGGGCAGCACTCTTTTAGGGGGTACGAAATTGGCTTTTTGAACGGCAAGATCGGCTTTATGTTTAGGCACAACACTTAAGGTAACCTTATGTTGATGAGCAATGAAGCGCTGATAAGCCTGTTGAATTGACTCTGGGGTGACCGCATGAATCTGAGCTAATTGTTGCTCGAGGCGATCAGGCTGCCCATAAAACGTTTCGTTGGACGCAAGCTGCGTCACTTTTCCAGATACGCTTTGCAGCGCAAAGACCGCATTCGCTTCCGCCATACCGGTAATTTGATCAAGTCGACTCTGATCTACCCCTTGCTGTTCAAACTGACTGAGTGTTTGCATTAACTCTCGATACAAAGGAGCAAGCTGAGCCTTTTCATCCGAAGGGGCCATGGCATAAACATAGAAGGTACAAGCCAATTCGGCGCAATCTTGGAATGCACCCGCATTGACGGCTTTTTGAGTTTTGACCAACGCTTGGTAGAGATAACTATTGGTACCGCTGCCTAGCACTTTGGCAAGCGCATCTAGCGAGGCTTGACTTTGAGCACCGCTATATTCTGTCGGCCAGCCCACCACAACCATGGGTTGCTGAATGCGATCTTCCAAGGTAATGAAACGATCTTGCGCCAACTGGGCCGGCTGTTTAGGTGCGTTATCAACGGCTGGGCCTGCCGGTATGGTGCCAAAATATTGATTAACCCATTCAAGTGTTTGCTGAACATCAATATCGCCACCAATGGTCAGCACCGCATTATTCGGCCCATACCAACGTAAGAAAAACGCTTTAAGATCATTGACATCCACTCGGTCAAGATCTTCGACATAACCAATGGTTTGCCATGAATAAGGGTGTCCTTCGGCATACATCGCCTCCGCCATTTTTTCCCACATCAAGCCATAGGGGCGGTTGTCGTAGTTTTGTGCGCGTTCATTTTTTACTGTGTCACGTTGGATCTCAAATTTACGTTGAGAAACCGCGTTGAGCAAAAATCCCATCCGATCAGATTCGAGCCACAACACCTTTTCTAGCTGATTTGAAGGCACGGTTTGGTAATAATTAGTACGGTCACGGTTGGTACTCCCATTCATGGTTCCTCCCGCTTCGGTGATCAAACGAAAATGTTCTTGATCGCCAACGTGCTCCGTTCCTTGAAACATCATGTGTTCAAAGAAATGAGCAAACCCTGATTTTCCAACCTCTTCACGTGCCGAACCCACATGATAAGTGACATCGACATGCACTAAAGGATCTGAGTGATCCGGTGAGAGCACGACAGTAAGGCCATTATCGAGCTGATATTTTGCATAAGGGATCATCACTTTTCCCGGTTGAGCATCCACTTGCTCAATCAGCGTAACCCCTTTCGGTAATGATGAAAAAAAAGCGATAGGTGCGACCGTTGATGAACAGCCATAAATGGCAATAAGAGAAAGGGCACCTAGCCAAATTTTTCTCATAACAGCTCCTTAGAAAAAACCATAGAATACAGCGGCAAGCATGATGTAACGCAGTGCTTTGCCGATCAAAATAATGACAAAAGTAGGTAAAAATTTCATGCGTAGCCAACCTGCGGCCAAACAAAGCACATCACCCACCACAGGTAGCCAACTAAATAAGAGAGCCCAATAACCATATTTATTGAGCCAAGCTAACGCTTTATGACCGTGCTTTTCGCTTTCAGTTCGATTCGGCAACCAGATACCGAGCCAATAGTTAGTCAGACCGCCGAGGGTATTACCAGCGCTTGCAACGGCGATAACCCAAAATACGGGAAATTGATTCAGGCTTAATGTGGCGAATAAACTCGCTTCTGAGCTTCCCGGTAATAAGGTAGCACTGAGAAAACCACTAAAAAAAAGCACCCACAGCGCAGAGCCAGCAAACCAATACGAGAGCGGTTCCAAATAGGTGCTAAAAATGTCTAACATTTCATATCAAGAAGAACTTTGCCTCGAGTATGGCCTGTTTCAATCTGTTGATGAGCCGCAGCCACTTCCGCCATCGGATAAACAGCTTGAATTTCCGTTTTCAATAAGCCAACGCTGACCATATAAAGCATGGTATCAAGCTGTTCAGGATTAGGATCAACTAACATGCCTGTGGCTTCAAAACCAAGTAATTTTGCTTTTTCACAAATAAGCTCAGCACTTAGAGTCGGAACAGTAACGACACGCGCATGATCTTTCAAGCATTTCAAAGCGTCGAGAGCCGCATCACCCCCGACTAAATCAATCAGCACATCCACTTCTTCTAAACGCTGTGAAGCAGGAGCAAAATTGTAATTAATCGCATGAGCACCAAGAGTCGCTAAATAATCCAAATTTTGTTCGCTGCACGTGGTATACACTTCGGCTTTTGCTGCTAAAGCAATTTGTACCGCTAAGTGCCCGACACCACCGGCGCCCGCGAGGATCAATACGCGATCCCCCTCTTTCACTTGCGCTTTATTTAGGGCTTGCGCCGCCGTTTGCCCTGCCAGTGGCAGCACCGCTGCTGCTTCTAAGGTCACAGCATCAGGAACAAGGCTGAGTTCGCTTTCTGCCACACACAGGTATTGGCTGTAACCGCCACCACGCAACGGAAACCCAACAAAGCCCGCCACATTATCTCCAATTTGAAAGCGGCGATTATCTTCCCCCACCTCAACAACTTGTCCAGAAATATCGTAACCTGGCACCCATGGCAGCTTATCTTTGTTTTGCGCTGCAGCCCACCCCAGACCCGCCCGAGTTTTTACATCAATAGGGTTTACACCAGCAAAAGCCACTTTCACTAACACTTCGCCAGCTTTAGGTTGAGGAACGTCACTGGTTTGAATAACGAGCACCTCTGGTCCACCAAACTCAGTAATTGCGATCTGTTTATTATCCATGTCAAACTTCCCTATTGATAAAAAGAAAGGGATGCCTCAGCATCCCTTTGAATATATACCATTTTATTGCTTCTAGTTAATCTTTAGCTCGCAAAATAACCATCGGCTCGTCTAGGCTTAGCCAACAAGAGCAAGCAAAACGCCTGCTGCAACAGCAGAGCCCAGTACACCTGCTACATTTGGCCCCATGGCGTGCATCAGTAAGAAGTTCTGTGGATTAGCTTCAAGCCCCACTTTGTTCACTACTCGCGCCGCCATCGGTACCGCAGATACACCAGCAGCGCCAATAAGAGGGTTAATATCCTCTTTCGAGAATTTATTAAGCACTTTCGCCATCAACACACCACCAGCCGTACCAATACTGAAAGCAATAGCACCGAGCGCCAAAATACCTAATGTTTCCAAGTTCAAAAACTTATCAGCCTGCAGTTTAGAACCAACGCCTAAGCCTAAGAAGATAGTAACGATGTTGATCAGTTCATTTTGCGCTGTCTTGGATAGACGCTCAACCACACCCGATTCACGCATTAAATTACCTAGACAGAACATACCCACTAATGGCGTTGCTGACGGTAAAAATAGAATCGTCATCAATAGCACCGCCAAAGGAAACAGTATTTTTTCTGTCTTCCCAACGTGGCGTAGCTGAGCCATTTTGATTTTTCGCTCTTCAGGTGTTGTGAGTGCCTTCATAATCGGTGGCTGAATGATAGGGACTAATGCCATATAGCTATAAGCCGCCACAGCGATTGCACCTAATAAATCCGGCGATAATTTACTGGCAAGGAAAATAGCGGTTGGGCCATCGGCTCCACCAATGATGGCGATGGACGCAGCATCGGCCATGGTAAATTCCATACCCGGCACATAGTTGAGTAATATCGCACCAAACAGGGTGGCGAAAATACCAAACTGAGCGGCCGCACCTAGCCATAACGTTTTAGGGTTTGCAATCAATGCCCCGAAATCGGTCATCGCGCCCACACCCATAAAGATCAGCAGTGGAAAAACGCCCGTCTCAATACCAACATGATAAACGTAATAAAGCAGACCGCCGGGTTCGGTAAAACCCGCATTCGGAATATTCGCTAAAATCGCACCAAAGCCGATCGGCAATAACAGCAGTGGCTCAAAGCCTTTGCGAATAGCCAAAAACAGCAGTAAACAACCGACCAAAATCATGCAGATTTGGCCTAGCTGAAAATTAGCGATCCCTGTTTCAGACCATAAGGTCAATAATCCGTCCATGGTTCTCCCTTACGCTAAGCTCAGCAATGGTGCACCAACAGTCACAGCATCACCCTCTTTGACATGAAGATCTTGAACAATACCGCCACGTGCCGCACGGATCTCAGTTTCCATCTTCATCGCTTCCAGAATCACTAACACATCCCCTTCTAACACCTCAGAACCGGCTTGAACATTCACTTTAAAAATGTTGCCAGCGAGTGGTGAAGGAACCGCTTCTGCATTGTTACTTGCCGGCACGCTTGATGGCTGTGCTGCTTGAGACTGGCTGGCAGAAATCGAGCTAAGCTGGCCTTGTGGCCCCACTTCAACCGTGTAAATTTGCCCATCCACTTTAACACTGTAGGTTTCAATACCACCTTTTGTCACAACGGTAGCAGGTGTAGGTTTGGCTGACTCCAAGGTTGGCGCAGGCTCAAATGCATCCGGATTGTGACGATTTTTCAAGAACTTCAAACCGACTTGTGGAAACAATGCATAAGTCAGAACATCATCCACCGTATCTGTAGCTAATGAAATTCCCTCTGCTTTTGCCTTTTCAAGCAATTCAGTGGTCAACACGGCCATTTCTGCATCCAACAAATCGGCTGGACGGCAAGTGATCGGCGTAAGATTACCCAACACCTTGGCTTGCAACTCAGCATTCACTGGCGCAGGCGTTGCACCGTATTCACCTTTTAATACCCCTGCAGTTTCTTTCGTGATGCTCTTATAGCGCTCACCAGTCAGGACGTTGATCACCGCTTGTGTTCCCACGATTTGAGATGTTGGAGTCACAAGGGGAATGAAACCTAAATCTTTTCGCACACGAGGGATCTCTTCAAGAACCTCATCAAGGCGATCGGCCGCTCCTTGTTCTTTTAGTTGACCTTCCATATTAGTCAACATACCACCAGGAACCTGCGCAATAAGAATACGAGAATCGACACCTTTTAACTGCCCTTCCCATTTAGCGTATTTCTTACGCACTTCACGAAAATAAGTGGCAATCGGTTCAAGCTGTGTCAGGCTCAGGCCCGTATCACGCTCGGTTCCTTCAAGCATAGCGACCACTGTTTCGGTTGGTGTGTGCCCGTAAGTTTGGCTCATTGACGAGATAGCGGTATCCAAAATATCGATACCAGCCTCTACCGCTTTAACGGCTGTTGCCGCTGAAAGACCAGTCGTGGCATGACTGTGCAGCGCTAAAGGTACGGCACAAGAGGATTTAATACGGGTGATCAGATCTTCAGCTTCATACGGCTTGAGCAACCCAGACATATCTTTAATACACAAAGAGTGGCAGCCGAGATCTTCCAACCGCTTGGCAAGATCAACCCAAGTATCTGAATTATGAACAGGGCTAGTGGTGTAAGACAGTGTGCCCTGCGCGTGTGCGCCAACATCAATTGTCGCTTTGACCGCTTTTTCAAAATTGCGAACATCATTCATCGCATCAAAAATACGGAAAACATCCATACCATTCGCGTGAGCTCGTTCGACAAACTTTTCAACAACATCGTCAGCATAGTGGCGATAGCCTAGTAAATTCTGGCCGCGTAGCAACATTTGCATTGGGGTATTGGGCATCGCTTGCTTAAGCGAACGTAAACGCTCCCATGGATCTTCACCGAGAAAACGGATGCAAGCATCAAACGTTGCTCCTCCCCAAGTTTCCAGTGACCAATAACCGATCTTATCGAGCTCTGCTGCAATAGGCAGCATGTCTTCGATACGCATGCGCGTGGCAAATAGTGACTGATGGGCATCACGAAGGACCACATCCGTAATAGCTAGTGGTTTAGACATGCTCATAAACTCCTTTTCATCCTTTCTATGCTATTTAGCTAATGCGCGGTGCTGATGCACTGCTGCAGAAATTGCCGCCACAATTTGCGGGCTCACAGCTGAAGGGTTTGGTTGAACTTTTCGATGTTGAATCGGCGCTGCGATCGGTTGTGGTACTTCTTCCGGTACCAAGGTTGACATTAACCGAACGAGATAAACGAGAATAGTTAGAAAAATAAAGACTACAGCCATCCCCGTAATCATAAGGGTGGCGGCGTCAACTAATAGGCTTCCAATAGTAGTCATGTTGCTTCCTTTCTGTGTCATCCTGACAACAATTGCTACGCATTTTTACAAGTGCGATCTTGGCAAGTGGACTAGGATTATCTCGATTGGTTAATAATTGTCAATTTTGTTTAAGGGACTCTTGTAGATAACACACAAAATCGGCGAACAATTACTCACACAAATCACAAAACTCTGAATTTTCTCTATTAAGAAGGGCATTTAACTAGCCAATACGGCTACGTTAATCAAAAAATGATGCAGATACTGAGAGGGAGTTAAAACATTGCAGATTAACAAGATAAAACAAATAGTTGCCATTTTCAATTTAACAAAATAGCAACAAAAAACCAACATAAAAAAAGCCCCGCACAATGCGAGGCTTCTTAATAAATGGCGCGCTCAGGAGGATTCGAACCTCCGACCGCCTGGTTCGTAGCCAGGTACTCTATCCAGCTGAGCTATGAGCGCGCAAGGTTTTGATATTAATCAGCGATAATCGTTAACAATATCAGGGTCAATGACCCTTTGAATAAGTGGCGCGTCCTGGAGGATTCGAACCTCCGACCGCCTGGTTCGTAGCCAGGTACTCTATCCAGCTGAGCTAAGGACGCGCAGAGTTAATGAAAGTATCACTAACTTTAAATAAGTGGCGCGCTCAGGAGGATTCGAACCTCCGACCGCCTGGTTCGTAGCCAGGTACTCTATCCAGCTGAGCTATGAGCGCGCAAGGTTTTGATATTAATCAGCGATAATCGCTAACAGTATCAGGATCAGTGACCCTTTGAATAAGTGGCGCGTCCTGGAGGATTCGAACCTCCGACCGCCTGGTTCGTAGCCAGGTACTCTATCCAGCTGAGCTAAGGACGCGCAGAGTTAATGACAGTATCACTAACTTTAAATAAGTGGCGCGCTCAGGAGGATTCGAACCTCCGACCGCCTGGTTCGTAGCCAGGTACTCTATCCAGCTGAGCTATGAGCGCGCAAGATGTGAATTACATCACAAAAATTTTATTTCTGAACAAAAAAATTGACTCATGGTCAATAAATGGCGGTGAGGGAGGGATTCGAACCCTCGATACGGCTATAAACCGTATACTCCCTTAGCAGGGGAGCGCCTTCGGCCTCTCGGCCACCTCACCGCATTTTCACATTCAATCTTACGAAAGAATATGGCGCGTCCTGGAGGATTCGAACCTCCGACCGCCTGGTTCGTAGCCAGGTACTCTATCCAGCTGAGCTAAGGACGCACATTGTTCTTTATTTGGATGCTAAACCAAATAAGCAAGAATGGCGGTGAGGGAGGGATTCGAACCCTCGATACGGCTATAAACCGTATACTCCCTTAGCAGGGGAGCGCCTTCGGCCTCCCGGCCACCTCACCGTCTTGCNTTACGAAAGAATATGGCGCGTCCTGGAGGATTCGAACCTCCGACCGCCTGGTTCGTAGCCAGGTACTCTATCCAGCTGAGCTAAGGACGCACATTGTTCTTTATTTGGATGCTAAACCAAATAAGCAAGAATGGCGGTGAGGGAGGGATTCGAACCCTCGATACGGCTATAAACCGTATACTCCCTTAGCAGGGGAGCGCCTTCGGCCTCTCGGCCACCTCACCGTCTTGCGGAGGCACATATTACTTTTTACCAAAAATATGTCAAACACTTTCTTGGTAAAAGCGACAAAAATCAAATCAACCGTTGGCTATTTAATCAAAGCGCTGTGAAATTAAACTTTTCTGTCATATCAGTGACTTCAAAGCATAAAAAAGGCCAGCAAAATTCGCTAGCCTTCCTTGTGATAATTAGTAGTTGCTAGGTGCAACACTACCATTACCTTTTTCAGCTTGAATGCGCATGTAGATTTCTTCACGGTGGACAGAAACCTCTTTCGGTGCATTCACACCGATACGCACTTGGTTACCTTTTACACCAAGAACTGTTACTGTCACTTCATCACCGATCATTAGTGTTTCGCCAACGCGGCGAGTCAAAATTAGCATTCTTTGCTCCTTGAGTAATCTCTGTATTATATTGCAACTGCGCTATTATCCACTAAAAGTTATATTTTCGTAAACTATCTATTAGTGCGCTCTCACCCTAAAGATGCATGTTTTAGGTGAGAAGCTAACAGCTCATCTGACCCTATATAGGCCTCATGTAAAATATTGGCTGCTTTATCAACATGTTGTGGCTGCATAACCAGCATTAACGATTGTTTATCAACCGAAAGAGAACTTACTTCTATTCCTTGTTCTGCCAGTAATTCACATGAGCGCTCAACTAATTCCTGAGCCAGCAAACCTACCGTGGTCAATAAACTAACGGGTTCACTATTACGGATTTTGTCATTGAAAACCAGAGCTAATTTAGCACAAGCGTCTCGTTTTATAATGACACCTGTCCATTCTGCCTCTTCGATCACACTCCACACTTCCACACCGAGCATTTGGCACTGCTTGGCTAAACTCGGGAAATGATCATGTTGCACAGTAATAAGCGCCATATCGCGTTGAATCGCAATGCCACATACTGCTTTATGACACTGCTCACCTTTGATTAGACTGCCTGCGTTTACATCAAAAGTAGACAGTACGCGTAAAGGAACTTCATTTTCCCACGCATATTGCACACAAGGTAAATGCAGAACTTTAGCGCCTTTACGTGCCATTTCTTCCATTGACGGGAAATCAACGATCTCTAATTTTTGAGCCGTTGCAACCACACGTGGATCACATGTGTAAACACCATCCACATCAGTGAATATTTGACACTCATCGGCTTTAAGAGCTCCCGCTAGCGTCACAGCGCTAGTATCAGAACCTCCACGTCCTAAAGTGGTGATATCCCCATTCTCATTCACACCCTGAAAACCCGCTACCACCACAATATGATCTTGTGCCAGCAACTCGGTAATCGTTCGAGTATCAATCATTTTAATCGTCGCGTCATTGTGTTGATTATCGGTCACAATGTTCGCTTGAGCTCCGGTTAGTGAGCGAGCTGAATAGCCTAATTTATTGAGTGTCATCGCTAATAGCGCCATAGACACTTGCTCACCAGCAGAGAGCAAAACATCAAGTTCCCTTGCAGTTGGTACACTATCGATTTGTTGTGCTAAGCCCAACAGTCGATTGGTTTCTCCTGACATTGCAGAAACAACTACAACCACTTGATTACCATCATTCTTCGCCTTAATGATGTGTTCAGCGACGGTATGGATTCGTTCTATTGAACCCACCGAGGTTCCGCCAAACTTTTGCACGATAAGGGGCTTTTTCACCTATCTTCACCTTCCCAAGACCAAAGTCTCATTAGGACCAAATCGAAAGCAGAGCACTATGTTGAGTATCGATTCAGTAGTTACAAAAACAAAACCAAGCAGATAACTGGCTCGTATCCTATTGCGCCAATTAGACCACTTGGTTTGGTAAATAAAATTACGCCCAATCAAAAAACAGTGATTGAGCGTGACTTATTACAGCGGTTTATAGATGCTCAGCAATCCAAGCATCTACTGAAGCTAAAGCGCCAGGCAAGGCATTAACATCCGTACCTCCCGCTTGAGCCATATCCGGACGGCCGCCACCTTTACCACCCACTTGCAAGGCAACCATATTGACCAGCTCCCCTGCTTTAACTTTGGCGGTAAGATCTTTGGTCACACCCGCAATCAAACCCACTTTATCATCAGCCACATTACCCAGCATGATAATGCCACTGCCTAACTGATTTTTTAGCTCATCAACCATACCACGCAGCGCTTTGTTATCAGCGCCATTAAGTTGAGCAACTAGCACTTTCACACCCGCAATTTCTTTTACATTGCTGATCAGATTGGCACTTTCTTTCGCTGCAAGTTTATCTTTTAACTGCTGCAACTCTTTTTCCAAAGATTTCGCTTTAGCCGCCATTTCAGCCACTTTGACTTCATATTGAGCCTGCTGTTGATCCAATAGATCCAGCGCGCCTTCACCCGTCACCGCTTCAATACGACGAATGCCAGCGGCAATACCGCCTTCAGAAACTATTTTGAATAGGCCGATGTCACCGGTGTTACTTGCGTGAATACCACCACACAGTTCGGTTGAGAAATCCCCCATCGACAATACACGAACTTCATCGTCGTATTTTTCACCAAACAGTGCCATAGCACCTTTGGCTTTTGCCGCTTCGATGTCCATAATATTGGTTTCAATCGTGTGGTTACGGCGAATTTGCGCGTTCACTAGACGTTCCACTTCTTTTAGCTCTACGGGCGTCATTGCTTCTAAATGAGAGAAGTCAAAACGCAAGCTTTCCGCTTTTACCAATGAGCCTTTTTGCGCCACGTGCGAACCTAATACTTGGCGAAGTGCAGCATGCAACAAATGTGTGGCGGAGTGGTTCAGTGAAATTGCAGCGCGGCGCTTAGCATCAACAATGGCTTTCGCTTCATCGCCTTTGGCGAGTACGCCCTCGATGAGTTCACCGTGATGAGCAATGGCGTTGCCGAGTTTTTGTGTATCTTCAACTTTAAACAAGCCCGTGGCCGTTTGAATAACACCCGCATCGCCACATTGACCACCGGATTCAGCGTAGAAAGGTGTTTCGCCCAAGATCAAAATCGCTTTATCACCCGCAGATAGAGTGTCAACTTCATTGCCGTCAACAAACATAGCGGCAATGCGGCTCTCGCCTTTTGTCGCGCTGTAGCCACAGAAAGCGGTATTGGTATCAACTTTAATGATTGCATTGTAGTCAGTGCCAAATTGGCCCGCTTCACGCGCTCGTTGACGCTGCTCTTCCATCGCTTTTTCGAAACCTAGTTCGTCAATGGTCAGCTCACGTTCACGTGCAACATCATTAGTTAAATCAGCCGGAAAACCGTAGGTATCGTAAAGTTTAAAGACAGTTTCACCATCCAGTACGCTACCCTCTAAATTATCGAGTGCATCATTGAGGATCGCCATACCGCGTTCAAGAGTGCGACCGAAGTTCTCTTCTTCAATGCGCAGCACTTTTTCTACAAGCGCTTGCTGCTTTTTCAGTTCTTCACCAGCCGTTCCCATCACTTGTGCTAATGGGCCAACCAATTTGTGGAAGAAGGCACCTTGTGCGCCCAATTTATTACCATGACGCACCGCTCGACGAATAATCCGACGCAGTACATAGCCACGGCCTTCATTCGATGGCATCACACCATCCACAATCAAGAAAGCACAAGAACGGATGTGATCAGCAACAACGCGTAGCGATTGATTGGAAAGATCGTCATAACCCGTTACATCAGCGGCGGCTTTAATCAAGGCTTGAAACACATCAATTTCATAGTTTGAGTGAACACCCTGCATGATCGCAGAAATACGTTCAATACCCATACCGGTATCAACGGAAGGTTTTGGAAGTGGCTCCATCGTGCCATCGGCATGACGGTTAAACTGCATGAATACGTTGTTCCAAATTTCAATGAAACGATCGCCATCTTCCTCTGCCGAACCTGGAGGACCACCCCAGATATGATCGCCATGATCGTAGAAAATTTCAGTACAAGGACCACACGGACCCGTATCACCCATTTGCCAGAAGTTGTCTGACTCATAAGCTTTACCACCCGGTTTATCGCCAATGCGAATAATGCGCTCAGCCGGAATGCCTACTTTTTTGTTCCAGATATCAAATGCTTCATCATCGGTTTCATACACGGTAACCAGTAGACGATCAGCGGGCAACTTGAGTGTTACAGTAAGAAACTCCCACGCGTATGCGATAGCGTCTTCTTTGAAGTAATCGCCAAAGCTGAAGTTACCCAACATTTCAAAAAAGGTATGGTGACGAGCGGTAAAACCAACGTTTTCCAGATCGTTATGCTTACCACCAGCTCGCACACAACGTTGAGCCGTTGTTGCACGTGTATAAGCACGCTTTTCTAAACCAAGAAAACAATCTTTAAATTGGTTCATTCCTGCATTTGTGAACAACAGGGTTGGGTCATTAGCGGGGACTAATGATGAACTATCAACAATTTGGTGTCCTTTACTTTCAAAGAACGAGAGGAACGCGCGGCGAACCTCATCAGTGCTCATAAACATGCAGCTCTTCCTGAAATACTCAAGTTAGAATTTTGCGTTATTGTAAAGCATGGACAAGAGTTCGACTAGTTTTCTTATAGAAAAGGCATGGCAGGAAATAAATTGCGGATCAGACGAAGAGTTAAGCTTCCGATGATGATAAAGCGTAGCTAATTTGCTCGAAGCTAAAGCCTCGATACTGCAAAAAACGCACTTGTTTGGCATGTTCTTTTGAACCTTTTTCCGCAGGTTCTCTGAATTTTTTTTCAGCCACCGCTTTTGCCAATTCAAACCAATCTTGAGGCTCTTGATGTAAAGCGGTTTCAATATCATCGCTATTGACTCTTTTTTGGCTCAGCTCTTGTCGAATACGCCGCTCACCATGACCTTTAGTGACATGTTGTCTTATTTGACTTGCGGCATAGCGCAGTTCATCCAAATAATGGTTCTCAAGGCAGTAACTCATGGTTTGAACGATAATTTCCGAATCATACCCTTTACTCATGAGCTTTTGCTGTAGCTCATGCTCGCTGTGATCTCGTCGGCTCAGTAATTGCAATGCGCACTCTTTGCACGATAACGTCGATTTGAATTTAGAGGAATACATACTGTCCCTATTAGTCATGGATAAAACAAAGCCCTGCATTGCAGGGCTTTGTTGAAATATAAACATGGAGAAGATTACAACTCTTCTTCTTGAGGCATTTCGCTCAAAATAGGTTCTTCAACAATTAACTCGGCTGGATTGAGCAGCATTTCACGTAACTTAGTATCAAGAGCCATAGCTGCAGCTGGATTCTCTCTCAAGAATTTACAAGCGTTTGCTTTACCTTGACCAATTTTATCACCGTTATAGCTATACCAAGCGCCCGCTTTCTCAACCAATTTATGTTTCACGCCAAGATCAACCAATTCACCTTCACGGTTAAAACCTTGTCCGTAAAGAATTTGAGTATCCGCTTGTTTAAAGGGAGCCGCGATTTTGTTCTTAACCACTTTAATACGCGTTTCATTACCCACGACTTCGTCACCCTCTTTAATAGAGCCTGTACGACGAATATCTAAACGAACTGAAGCGTAGAATTTAAGGGCATTACCACCTGTTGTGGTTTCAGGGTTACCAAACATCACACCAATTTTCATACGGATCTGGTTGATGAAGATACACATGCAGTTGGACTGTTTTAGGTTACCCGTTAACTTACGCATCGCTTGAGAAAGCATACGGGCTTGTAGACCCATGTGGCTATCGCCCATTTCACCTTCAATTTCAGCTTTTGGTGTCAGTGCAGCCACAGAGTCAATGACGATAACATCAATGGCACCAGAACGGGCCAAGGCATCACAAATTTCAAGCGCTTGTTCGCCCGTATCAGGTTGTGAAACCAACAGCTCATCGATGTTTACACCCAGTTTTTTAGCATAAATTGGGTCAAGGGCATGTTCTGCATCGATAAAAGCACAGGTTTTACCCACTCGTTGTGCTGCTGCGATCAATTCCAGCGTTAACGTTGTTTTTCCTGATGATTCAGGGCCGTAGACTTCAACGATACGTCCCATTGGTAAACCGCCAGCACCCAATGCAATATCCAAAGAAAGTGAACCGGTAGAAATGGTTTCAACATCCATTGTACGGTTGTCACCAAGGCGCATGATCGAACCTTTACCAAATTGCTTTTCAATTTGACCCAGTGCTGCGGCTAGCGCCTTCTGCTTATTTTCGTCCATTACTTTCTCCAAACTGTCGCTGTGGGTAGCGGCTCGTTAAATTTTTTATCGACTCTTTAGTCGCCAATTGGGGTTAATTATACTGTTGATTCATACAGTGTCTATAGCTGTGTCGAAAAAATTTCGACTAGGTTCAATTTGGCTGCGATAAAAAGTGACTCACCACTTGTAATGCATGAGTAATCGCCTGCTTGCGCACCTGTGCGCGATCGCCTTTAAAACAAAGCGTCTCAGCACGTTCCCAGCCTTGCTTAGAAGCCCATGCAAAGCATACGGTTCCCACTGGTTTTTCTGCGCTACCGCCGTCAGGACCAGCAATACCACTGATCGCTACACCAATAGTGGCTTGGGAATGCAAAAGTGCTCCTTGTACCATTTCGCGCACAACGGGTTCTGAAACCGCGCCAAAATCCACCAGTGTCTGTGCTTTGACACCGAGCATCTCTTGTTTAGCGAGATTACTGTAGGTCACAAATGACCGTTCAAACCAAGCCGAACTTCCTGCAACCTCGGTAAGTGCAAATGCCACACCACCACCAGTGCATGATTCAGCACTGGTGAGGATCTCTTTTTGTGCTAACAATTGCTGACCTAATTGCTCACTTAATGCAAAAATCGCTTTCATTACGCCCTCTCCAAAGCCACGTTATTTTCGCTTGAACCTTTATAGCAGATTGAATCATCAGAAAACAGAATGGGCACGCAAGCGTGCCCATTCTGAATCGTTCGTCCGTTGTATTTAGATCTCAAACATTAAACTATCTGCGTCTAAGAATGGCCAACGAATGGTGTGCGGAGTGCTGCTCTCCCCACCAAAAAAGTAGCCCACTTGTGGTGTAGCAAAGGTTTTGTCGCCTCGTGTGAGTGGTTGTTCACTCAATGCTCTATGGGTTAATTTTGCTTCCCATAATTGCTCACTCTCCCAGCCGACTGGCGCGAGTTCCACTCGCACTTCCGCGCCAACAGGATTGACAGAGACCACTTCAAAAGGCAATGAAGCTTGGCTATTTTGTTTGTTCGATAGGCTCAACTCATGGCTGCGCACATACAACTTTCCTGATTGATTAATCGCGTGATCTTTCGGCGGTAAGATAAACGATTGACCATTGACCCACTGCTCGTTATTCCAGTTGGCTTGGAAGACATTCACATTGCCAAAAAAATCAAAGACAAAGCGACTGTTCGGTTGAGCATAAAGCTGCACTGGCGAGTCGATCTGTTCGATGCGGCCATTGCTCATCACGACCACGCGATCAGAGAGTTCAAGTGCTTCATCTTGATCGTGGGTGACAAATACGCTCGTAAAACCGAGCTCTTCGTGCAAGCTGCGCAACCAGCGGCGCAATTCTTTACGCACTTTGGCATCCAGTGCGCCAAAAGGCTCATCCAGCAGTAGTACTTCCGGCTTTGTTGCAAGAGCGCGAGCCAAGGCAATGCGCTGCTTTTGCCCGCCGGACAGTTGTTCAGGATAGCGCTCAGCTAAATGGCCAAGTTGCACAATATCCAATAGCTGTTTGACTCTTTTGGTGATTTCCGCCGCCGCTGGTCTATGACGGCGATCCATCACTTGCAAACCAAACGCGACATTGTCGGCCACCGTCATATGACGAAAAAGTGCGTAGTTTTGAAACACAAAGCCAACTCGGCGCTCGCGGACGTGGACATGAGTCACATCGCGATCTCTAAAATGAATGGTTCCGCTATCGGCTCCTTCAAGGCCGGCAATAATGCGCAACAAAGTGGTTTTGCCTGAGCCTGAAGGACCAAGTAAGCCAATCATCTCGCCATCATCAATCTGTAACGAGAGCGGAGAGAGCGCTTGAAATTGACCAAATTGTTTGGAAATGTTGTCTAAACGTATACTCATACCGTCTCTTGCTCTCTGTTCGTTTTTGTCTGATTGTTGTGTTGACGCCATTCAACATAAGCTTTAAAAACTAAGGTTAATAATGCAATGAAAGCCAATAGCGAGGCGCTAGCAAACGCCGCTTCCGATTGATAATCTTCATACAGTAGCTGCACATGTAGCGGTAAGGTATTGGTTTCACCACGAATATTGCCCGACACAACCGCTACTGCGCCAAATTCACCAATGGCACGCGCATTGGTTAAGATGACACCGTAAATCAGTGCCCACTTTATATTTGGTAAGGTGACGCGACGAAACAGTTGCCACCAAGATGCCCCCAAAATAACCGCCGCTTCTTCATCCGATCGGCCTTGCTGCTGCATCAGCGGGATCAGCTCACGCGCGACAAACGGGCAAGTCACAAAAACCGTGACCAATAAAATTCCCGGCCAAGCAAACATCACTTGCAGATCGCGCTCAAACAACCACTCGCCTAACCAACCGCTGCTGCCGTAAAGCAGTAAATACAGAAGGCCTGCAACAACCGGTGATACGGCAAACGGAATATCAATTAAAGTGGTTAATATTTTTCTACCCGGAAATTCAAAACGAGTCACTGCCCAAGCCAATAACACGCCGAACACTAAGTTAATTGGCACCGTGAGTAGCGCAACTAGTAGCGTTAAACCAATGGCATGACGCGTATCGGGTTCAATTAAATGACTAATATAAGTCGATAAACCACTGGCAAAAGCTTGTTTGAAAATGCTCACTAGCGGAATAATCAGCAACAATGCAACCCAAAACAGCGCAAAGCCAATCAAACTCCACTTCACCCAAGGTGCTTCACCGACTCGTAACGGTTGATGTACTTTCATCATCGGTTCCTTAACGTCCATGAATTCGACGCAGGTATGCGCCCTGCCATAGATTGATCAGTAGTAGCAGCGATAACGATGCCATCAATACTACCGAGGCAATGGCACTCGCCGCCGGAAAATCAAATTCTTGTAAGCGTACAAAAATCATTAATGAGGTAATTTCACTGACGTAAGGCATATTGCCCGCAATGAAAATCACTGCGCCAAACTCACCCAAGCTACGCGTAAATGAGAGTGCAATACCCACCAATAGTGCAGGACGAATCGAAGGCATGATCACTTTCCAAAATACGGCGCTGTCTGATGCGCCTAACGTCATGCCCGCTTCTTCCTCTTCTTTGGATATCTCTTCCAAGACGGGTTGTACCGTGCGCACCACAAACGGAATACTGGTAAACGCCATCGCGACAACAATCCCCAAGGGGGTATAAGCCACTTTAATTCCAAGCTCGCCAAGTACGCTGCCCACCCAGCCATTGGATGAGTAAAGCGTCGCCAACGTAATACCTGCAACGGCGGTAGGCAAAGCAAACGGTAAATCGACTAAAGCATCAAGAATACGTTTGCCATAAAAATCATAACGAACCAGCACCCAAGCGAGTAATAATCCTAGCAAGCCATTAAACAATGAGGCGATGAGTGCCGCGCCCACCGTTACTTTGTAACTGGCCAGTACACGAGGGTCCGCCACCACCTGCCAATACTCGGTGAGCGACATTTGGCTCGTTTGCATAATCAAACCACTGGCGGGCAATAGCAGCACTAAGCTGACAAAAAACAGCGAAGTACCGAGGCTAATACCAAATCCGGGTAGCACCCTTTTATGGCGTGGGCGAGATAAAGAAGCGGTGAAGGAATGGCTCATAAACCCTCGAAACAAAACGGATGCCTAAGAAAACCACCCACACTCAACGCAGGTGGCGATGACGAATTAACGACGTTGAAGTTGGTCAAGCTTCGCGCCATTGGCAAAATGAAGCTTCATGGCATTTTCCCACCCGCCAGCAATGCTCTCAACCGTCAGCAATTCAACTTCAGGGAAGCGATCAGCAAATTCTGCGTTCACTTTCTCATCATGAACGCGGTAGTTAAACCCAGCCAGTAAACGTTGCGCTTCTTCACTGTACAAATAAGCGAGATATTCTTTGGCTACCTCAAGCGTGCCTTTACGCTTGGCATTTTTTTCCACCACGGCCACGGGAAACTCGGCCAAGATAGAGGTCTTAGGCACCACTACTTGATATTCATCCACGCCATACTGCTGACGAATATTGTTCACTTCAGATTCAAACGTAATCAGCACATCGCCAATGCCACGTTCAACAAACGAAGTAGTCGCACCACGGCCACCAGTATCAAATACCGCGACATTGGCTAAAAATTGTTTGAGGAATTGATCCTGTTCGGCTTGGTTCTCTTTGCCAAAAGTCTTTTGTGCATAACCGACCGCGGCCAAATAGGTATAACGTGCATTGCCTGAAGTTTTAGGATTGGGGAATACAGAAGCCACATCAGCTTTGGCGAGATCGCCCCAATCTTGAATATTTTTTGGATTCCCCTTGCGCACTAAAAATGCGGTCGTGGAGTAGTAAGGTGAGCTTGCATTGGGCAATTTTTCTTGCCAATTAACATCGATAAGCTTGCCGCGATCGTGCAGCACCTGAACATCCGTTACCTGATTGAATGTCACTACATCGGCGGCTAACCCCTGCAAAATTGAGCGAGCTTGCGCAGATGACCCACCGTGCGACTGTTTGATCTCCACTGTTTGGCCTGTCTTTTGGTGCCAGTGTTTTTCAAACACTGGGTTATAAGAAGCAAACAGCTCGCGAGCGATGTCGTACGATGAGTTGAGAATGGTTTGATCCGCGGCCGAAACATTCAACGATCCTACGGCTAATAAGCTTGCTAAGGCTGACTTGATGAACTTCATATATTGCTACTCCCTAATCACTACGGCCAAAATGGCGTCCTTGGCAATTAGAGTATGAGGAAAATGAATTATAACAAAGAGGATAACTAGAACTTTTTGGAATAAACTCTAGCAATAAATTGTATGCCAATTACCAGCACGACTTTATAGTAGTGCTCGGTAAGGTGGATACGTCATCTTACTCTTCCGACTAAAAAATTAAGGACAACATGATGGCGGACTTTCCAACGATTGAAGCATATGTCGGGCAAACGCCTTTAGTTCGCTTGCAGCGACTGGCGGCTCACACCTCAAGCACCGTATTGGTCAAGCTAGAAGGCAATAACCCAGCAGGTTCAGTCAAAGATCGCCCAGCGCTCAATATGATAGTGCAAGCAGAGCTTCGCCAAGAGATCCAACCGGGCGATACCATCATTGAAGCGACCAGCGGCAACACGGGTATCGCGCTGGCAATGGCGGCCGCCATCAAAGGCTACAAAATGATTTTAATCATGCCAGATAATGCTACCCAAGAGCGCAAAGACGCGATGAAAGCGTATGGTTGTGAGCTCATTTTAGTCAGCAAAGAGCAAGGCATGGAAGGAGCGCGCGATTTAGCATTAAAAATGCAAAGTGAAGGCAAAGGAAAAGTACTCGATCAATTCAATAACCCCGACAACCCGCAAGCTCATTTTGATTCAACTGGCCCAGAAATTTGGCAACAAAGCCACGGGGAAATCACCCACTTTGTCTCAAGTATGGGCACAACGGGCACCATCATGGGCACTTCTCGCTATCTAAAAACGCAAAATCCAGAGATAAGCATTGTCGGTTTACAACCAGCAGAAGGCAGTGCAATTCCGGGCATTCGCCGCTGGCCTCAAGCTTATTTACCCGGCATTTTTGAATCATCACGTGTTGATGTGGTACTCGATATCGAAGAGCAAGATGCCATCAATACGGCTCGTGCTTTGGCAACCCAAGAAGGTATTTGCGCTGGCGTCAGCTCTGGAGGCGCCGTTTTCGCTGCGTTACAAATCGCGCAACAAAATCCCGGAGCGGTGGTTGTTGCCATCATTTGCGATCGAGGCGATCGTTATCTCTCATCCGGTCTTTTTTCTTAGATCAAATCTCCAACCCAACGGGCTAATCAGTGCTGACGCGCTCATCACTCTTTAGCCCTTGGCTTTGCTTCCACATCAGCATCCCTTGATTGCTCAGCAATAGCGAAGTTTGTTATCCTCTCCAACTCTTTAAATGCATGTTCTGACGATTCTTTCTAACTCATGTCAGAGCTAAGACCGCTGCCATTCCTGTAGGGTGGTCATTTTCACAGTCAGCCATTGATAATCGAGTGACGAATAACATGAGCAAATCCAGCGCATCTTCCGCCGAGTCTTCACCACAGCACACCCCGATGATGCGGCAATATCTGCAATTGAAAGCCGAAAACCCCGATATTCTGCTCTTTTATCGGATGGGCGATTTCTACGAGCTGTTTTACGATGACGCTAAACGCGCATCGCAATTGCTGGAAATATCACTCACCAAACGCGGTGCTTCTGCGGGTGAGCCTATTCCAATGGCGGGCGTTCCCTATCATGCCGTGGAAGGTTACTTAGCGAAATTGGTACAGCAGGGCGAATCCGTCGCGATTTGTGAACAAATTGGCGATCCTGCCACCAGCAAAGGCCCCGTTGAGCGTAAAGTGGTGCGGATTGTCACGCCCGGCACGGTCACGGATGAAGCCTTGCTCTCTGAGCGAGTCGATAATTTAATTGCCGCCATCTACCACCACGATGGTCGCTTTGGCTACGCGACCTTAGACATCACTTCAGGGCGTTTCCAACTGAGTGAGCCTGAAACCGAAGAGGCGATGGCCGCCGAACTGCAACGCACCGCACCGCGCGAACTGCTCTTTCCTGAAGATTTCACACCTGTCACTTTAATGAGCAATCGCAAAGGCAACCGTCGCCGCCCTATTTGGGAATTTGAATTAGAGACAGCAAAACAGCAGTTGAACCAACAATTTGGTACGCGTGATTTAGTCGGTTTTGGCGTAGAACAGGCCAAACTGGGTTTATGCGCCGCTGGTTGCTTGATTCAATACGTGAAAGATACGCAGCGCACTGCACTGCCTCATATTCGTTCACTGACGTTTGATCGCCAAGATCACTCGGTGATCTTAGATGCCGCCACGCGCCGTAATTTAGAGATCACGCAGAACTTGTCCGGTGGCTTTGATAACACCTTAGCGGAAGTGCTCGATCATTGCGCCACCCCAATGGGCAGCCGCATGCTCAAACGCTGGTTACACCAACCGATGCGCTGTATTGATACGCTGAATCAACGCCTTGATGCGATCGGCGAGTTGAAACAGCTTGCTCTGTTTAGTGAATTACAACCTGTGCTGAAACAGATTGGCGATATTGAACGTATTCTTGCTCGTTTGGCATTGCGTTCCGCTCGCCCAAGAGACTTAGCACGCCTGCGACATGCGATGCAGCAATTACCGCAGCTCAGTGAAATACTGCAACCCTTATCGCAACCCCACTTAGTTCAGTTAACTCATCATGTACAACCATTAGATGAGCTGTGCACACTGCTTGAGCGAGCGATCAAAGACAACCCACCAGTTGTGATTCGTGATGGCGGTGTGATTGCTGATGGCTACAGCGCCGAACTGGATGAGTGGCGTGATTTAGCCAACGGTGCAACCGAATACTTGAATAAATTAGAAGCTGAAGAGCGCGAACGTCACGGCATTGATACGCTCAAAGTCGGCTACAACGCGATTCACGGTTTCTACATTCAAGTCAGCCGTGGCCAGAGTCACCTTGTTCCTCCCCACTATGTGCGCCGCCAAACGCTGAAAAATGCCGAGCGTTATATTATTGCTGAGCTAAAAGCGCATGAAGATAAAGTGCTCAACTCGAAATCAAAAGCACTGGCAGTGGAAAAGCAGCTTTGGGAAGAGTTATTTGACTTATTGTTGCCTCATTTAGAGCAGATGCAAAACCTTGCATCTTCGCTATCGCAGCTCGATGTGTTGCAAAACCTTGCTGAGCGCGCTGAAAGCTTAGATTACTGTCGCCCGACCTTGAGTAAAGAGCCAGCGATCCATATCCAAGCTGGCCGTCACCCTGTCGTTGAGCAGGTGATGAATGACCCCTTCATTGCCAACCCAATTGAGCTCAATCCGCAACGAAAAATGTTGATCATTACCGGGCCTAACATGGGCGGTAAATCGACCTACATGCGCCAAACTGCATTGATTACTTTATTAGCGCATATCGGTTGTTATGTACCAGCGGAAGCAGCACACATCGGTTCGATTGACCGCATTTTCACCCGTATTGGAGCATCGGACGATCTCGCCTCTGGTCGCTCTACTTTCATGGTTGAAATGACCGAAACTGCCAACATTTTGCATAATGCGACACAAAATAGCTTGGTATTGATGGATGAAATTGGCCGCGGCACCAGTACCTATGATGGGTTATCACTGGCTTGGGCAAGTGCACAATGGCTCGCAAGCCAAATTGGCGCGCTAACGCTATTTGCCACTCATTATTTTGAACTGACCGAGCTGCCAAACCAGCTACCTCACTTAGCCAACGTGCATTTAGATGCCGTGGAACATGGCGATAGCATTGCCTTTATGCATGCGGTTCAAGAAGGGGCGGCAAGTAAATCTTACGGCCTAGCAGTGGCTGGTCTTGCTGGCGTGCCTAAAACAGTGATCAAAAACGCGCGCGCTAAACTGTCGCAGCTCGAGTTATTGAGTCAACAACAACCCAATGGCAGCAAAAACTCAACCGTAGATATTGCTAATCAACTCAGTTTGATCCCAGAGCCAAGCGAAGTCGAACAGGCATTAGCAGCTATTGATCCTGACGATCTAACGCCTCGCCAAGCATTAGAAGCGCTTTATCGCTTGAAGAAGCTAATGTAACAATCTGATATTACAAATAAAAAAGGCATCGATTTTAAGTCGGTGCCTTTTGTGCTTTTATGCAATAGTTTTATAAATCAATGGTTCTATGAATCAAGGTCTTGTTGAACCAACCTTTAGTCGTATTCAACATTAAACAGCGCTTCCATGTTCAAGCCTTGTTTAACCAAGATCTCTCTCAAACGACGTAGGCCTTCCACTTGAATTTGACGAACTCGTTCACGGGTTAAGTTAATTTCGCGGCCTACCTCTTCTAAGGTGGACGGTTCATAACCTAATAGCCCAAAACGGCGTGCAAGTACCTCTTTTTGTTTTGGGTTCAGTTCATCTAACCAATTCAGTAGTGATTCACGGATATCATCATCTTGCGTAGAAATTTCAGGATCAGAGTTGTTCGCATCTGGGATGATATCGAGTAGTGCTTTGTCACCATCGCCGCCAATCGGTGTATCAACAGAACTGATACGCTCGTTCAGACGTAGCATTTTACTGACATCTTCTACTGGCTTATCCAGTTGGAACGCAATTTCTTCTGCGGTAGGTTCGTGATCTAACTTCTGCGACAGCTCGCGAGCCGTGCGAAGGTAGATATTCAACTCTTTAACGACATGAATTGGCAAACGGATAGTGCGCGTTTGGTTCATTAATGCACGTTCAATGGTTTGACGGATCCACCAAGTAGCATAGGTTGAGAATCTAAAGCCACGTTCTGGATCAAATTTTTCTACCGCGCGGATCAAGCCTAAATTACCCTCTTCAATTAGATCGAGTAAAGCTAAGCCACGATTACCATAACGGCGAGAAATTTTAACGACCAAACGTAAGTTACTTTCGATCATGCGTTTACGAGCAGCTTCATCGCCTCTCAGTGAACGACGAGCATAAAGTACTTCTTCTTGGGCTGTTAATAATGGAGAAAAACCAATCTCGCTAAGATACATCTGTGTTGCATCTAAGCTTTTTGTTGACGCATCAAACCCTTCTTTGGCATCTTCGATTTGAACATCGTCATCGCTTTGGCTTTTAGTGGTGGTGAGTTCTTCATCAACCTCAATCGAATCCATGATCTCTTGGTCTTCAAACTCTTCGACTTTCGTTACTGCATTGCTGATACTCATAGCGCCTCCCCCTGGCGAGCTAGCAAGACATTACTACTTTCTAATGTCGCTACATGACTCTTTCAAGTATGTTTACGGTAAGTAGCGTTTTGGATTCACCGACTTACCTTGATAACGAATTTCAAAGTGTAAACGAACACTACTGGTTCCTGAGCTACCCATGGTTGCTATTTTTTGGCCAGCTTTAACACTTTGTCCTTCTTTTACCAGTAACCGATCGTTATGAGCATAAGCACTGAGGTAGTTATCATTATGTTTAACAATCACAAGATTGCCGTAACCTCTTAATGCATTTCCCGAATAGACAACGGTTCCTGCAGCAGTTGATAAAATGGATTGACCACGCTGTCCTGCGATATCGATCCCTTTATTTCCTTGATCGCCTGCTGAAAAGTTTTTAATTATTCTCCCTTGTGTCGGCCATAACCATTTTGAAACTTTATCATCTTTTGGTTTAGCAAAGGTTACATTAGCATTAACATTTTGCTTACCTTTTGAATCAACATACTCTTTTGATTTCGATTGTTCAACTACCTTAGGAGGATCTTTCTTTGCGACTTTGGTCGAAGAACTTGCGGCATTAGATCCACTATTTTGATTAGAGTTTTTACTCACTCCGTCTACAACCATTGGGGGGGAAACTAAGCCAGCCATTGTGCTCGAAGGGGTTGCAGCCACAATGACTTCTGTTACACCATTACCACCATAAGCAGGAGGCGTGTAATTGGGGATCCATAATTTGAGTTTTTGACCGGGATGAATGGTGTAAGGTTTTTTTAAATTATTGAAACGGATCAAGTCGTTTACATTTTTATCTGTGACATAAGATATAAAATAGAGCGTATCGCCTTTTTGCACTTCGTAAAAACTGCCGCGATAACTACCACGAGGAATGGCATTATAGTCTTTATTGAGCCCAGAAACGGGTGCAGGAGTATGAGCAGCACATCCGATAAGGACGCTACTCATTAGCACCATTATTACTCTGTTTCTTAGGTTACTCATCATCACTAAGCTAAATCACCGGCAACTAAAGGAACAAAACGCACCATCTCAATGGTGTTAGAAATAAAATCATCGCCTTGGCGAACTATTTTCAATAACTGTTGCTCACTACTGCCGACAGGGATCACTAAACGGCCACCTTCCGCAAGCTGATCAAGCAGCGCATTTGGGACAAATTCGGCCGCCGCCGTAACAATGATCGCATCAAAAGGGGCTTTAGCATCCCAGCCCAACCAGCCATCACCATGCTTAGTCGAGACGTTATAAATATCCAATTGCTTTAAACGACGCTTGGCACCCCACTGTAATGACTTGATCCGTTCAATCGAATACACGTGCTCAACCAACTGGGCAAGCACAGCGGTTTGATAACCCGATCCTGTGCCAATTTCTAAGACCTTACTCTGCGGCTCAAGTTCTAAAAGCTGCGTCATTTTTGCCACAATGTAAGGCTGTGAAATCGTTTGTCCTTGGCCTATCGGCAAGGCGTTGTTGTCATAGGCTTGATGCATCATCGCCTGAGAAACAAAGCTTTCTCTTGGCAAACAATGAATGGCATCCAAAACGGTTTGATCTTGGATACCATTCGCGATCAGAAATTCAATTAATCTGTCGGCATGTGGATTGGCCATTACCCTTTTTCCTTCAACCAGTTATCCATACTTGGCAGTGACTCATGAGCCGTGAGATCAACTTGCAACGGCGTCAAGGAGACATAGCCATGCTCAATCGCATAGAAATCAGTCCCTTGCCCTGCATCTTGCTCTTTACCCGGAGGACCTAACCAATAAATATCATGCCCACGAGGATCTTTCTGCTTAATCATACTTTCTGCGTGATGGCGAGCACCTAAACGCGTCACTTGAATACCCGCTAACTCCTCAAATGGACGATCTGGTACGTTCACATTCAATAATCGATTGGTTGGGATCGGGGCATTGAGATGTTGTTCGACCAACTGGCGTGCTATCTGCGCTGCCGTAGTAAAATTAGCCGTCCCGACCAATGAAAACGCGATCGCTTGCACCCCAAGAAAGTGCCCTTCCATCGCCGCCGCAACCGTGCCCGAATAGAGCACGTCATCGCCCAAATTCGCACCATGATTGATGCCTGTCAGCACCAAATCAGGCAGATCATCTTTGAGCAGTTCATTGAGTGCAAAATGCACACAATCGGTTGGTGTGCCTTGCACTGAATAGGTATTGGGTGAAATGAGATCCACACGAAGCGGCTGCTCTAATGTCAGCGAATTGGAGGCTCCTGACCGATTACGATCCGGCGCGACAATCACGATCTCGGCGAGATCCGCCAGCGCGCGTGCTAGGGTATTTAAACCTTGCGCGTATACACCATCATCATTGCTTAATAAAATCTTCATCGAGTTTTTTCCTTAGAACTCGCGTTCAACCGCTATCTCTTCAACCAATTCGCGAATGACTGAGGTAGCAAAACTTCCTGCATCTAAATCAAAACGTAACGTCACATTGTCTTGTTCAACTGTCCAAGAAAGATTCTGAGGCTTAAGCATCACCGCCCGGCGCTCATGACGCATACGATTGCTGCGGATCAGTGCCATCAAGTCAGGTTCAGCATCAAGGTGAACTTGTTCTAAATCTAAAGCCTCGCCTTGCGTCGGTAGTGCGTTATCGCCCGCCAAAGCAGCACTTATTTGCACTTCATTCAATGCCAGCTTGTTATTGAGATCGGTAAGATTCGCCAAGGTGGCTAAGGTCGTTTTCTCTCCCTCAAGTGCGATATCTCCTTCGATAAATTGGTGTAACTTATCTTGCTCGATACGGGCAGAGACAATTTGGTTGAAAATCCACGAACGGGCCGCCGAAAGATACAAACTGCGCTGATTTTGGTTACGTGAACGCACGTTCTCTTTTCCCCAGCGACGCGCTTCACTGAGGTTATTGCCGTGATTGCCAAAACGTTGGCTACCAAAATAATTAGGCATACCGTGCGTGGCGATGTGCTTTAATCGCGTCACTACTTCGGCGGTGTCGGTGACTTCAGAAAGCGTGATTTCAAAATGATTGCCGACTAAATCTCCGGGGCGCAACTTTTTATTGTGACGCGTAGTTTCCAGAATTTCGATGCTCGGATATTGAGCCAAAAACTCGGTGAAATCTGGCGTCTCACCTTTTGGTAAATGCACACTGAGCCACTGCTGCGTGACCGCATGACGATCTTTCAGACCAGCCCAACTCACATCTTTTGATTTCACACCACATGCTTTGGCCAATTCATTGACCACAAAACTGGTATTTTCACCGGTTTTACGAATATGAACCATTAAGTGCTCGCCGCTTCCTGCCAGTTCGAATCCTAAGTCTTCAATCACTTTAAAGTGCTCTGGCTTGGCTTTTAGTTTGGCTTTAGCGGCTGGTTTACCACAAAGGTAAGCCAATGAAGATAATATATCTGACATGTTTTCATCCGTCGCTGACGCGAGTTGGCGGTAATAATAAAAACAGCGACGCATGAGCCGCTATTGCGCGTTACTGAGCGTGCCATTCATTGGCGGTAGTCCATCAATAACGTGTTTTTACATAGTTTTTACATAGAAGGAGAGGCAAGTGAATTGCCATTACCTCTTCAATTTGGGTCGTTTTATTAAGGCAATATTATGCTTTGATCAACCGTGCATTTAATCTGTAGTGCATTTAATCTGTAGTGCATTTGATCAATAAGACAACCGCTTCGCAAGCAATACCTTCTTTGCGCCCAGTGAAACCAAGGCGTTCGGTTGTGGTTGCTTTGACGTTAATATTATCTAGCGTCGTTTCAAGATCTTGCGCAATGGCAGCGCACATCGCTTCAATATACGGCGCCATCTTCGGTGCTTGCGCGATAATGGTGACGTCAGCATTTCCTAAACGGTAGCCTTGCGCTTTCACACGGCGATAGACATCTTTCAATAATTCACGGCTATCTGCCCCTTTCCATTTATCATCAGTATCGGGGAAATGGCGGCCAATATCACCTGCGGCAATCGCGCCAAGCAGCGCATCACTTAAAGCATGCAAGGCGACATCACCATCGGAATGAGCAATTAAGCCTTGCTCATAAGGAACGGCAATTCCCCCAATGATGACTGGGCCTTCACCGCCAAACTTATGAACATCAAAACCGTGGCCAATTCTAATCATGGTTATTTCCTATTGCGGCTAGTGAAGAAGTACGACCTAAATAAAACTCAGCTAAAGCGAGATCTTCGGGTTGCGTAATTTTGAGATTATCCGCCCGCCCAGCGACCAACGCTGGATGTAACCCTTGCCACTCCATTGCGGATGCTTCATCGGTGATGATGACTTGCTGATCTAACGCATCCGACAAAGCCTCAAAAAGCGGCTTGGCTCTAAACATCTGGGGGGTGAGTGCATGCCATAATGCGACGCGATCAACGGTATGATCAATGTTGTTTTCGCCATCAGCACGCTTCATTGTGTCTCGAACGGGTGCAGCTAAAATCGCACCTACCGGATGCTCTTTAGCTGTCGTAATCAATCGGTCAATATCTGCAAAAGTAAGACAAGGCCGCGCTGCATCATGCACGAGAACCCATTCACCTAGGGAATTAGCTAAAACATATTGCAGCGCAGAGAGCACCGAGTCGGCTCGCTCTTGACCACCGCTGACGCGAATAACATTGGGATTAGTGGCTAATGGCAGAGCAAAATAGTAAGGATCATCGTCACTAATGGCGACAACAACGCGATCAATATTAGGGTGCGCGAGCAGCGTCGCTATTGTGTGTTCGAGAACGGTTTTGTTGTGTATGGTTAAATACTGTTTCGGACGATCTGCTTGCATTCGGCTGCCAACACCAGCAGCCGGTACAATCGCGGTAAGAGAAAGCGTACTGTGCGGCATTTATTGACTATCCTCACCGACCAATCGATAGAAAGTTTCACCTTCTTTTATCATTCCTAATTCATGACGCGCTCGCTCTTCAATCGCGTCCAATCCTTGTCGTAAATCATCAATTTCGACGAACATTTCCGAATTTCGTAGCGTTAGGTTTTCGTTTACTTGTTGCTGCACGTCAATTTCATCGACAATGGTTCGATAATCAGCAATGCCATTTTTACCGAGCCACAAATCGTACTGTAATAAACCGAATAATAACGCCAATGTCACCGCAAAAAGTCGCATCACATCTATAACCATTCAAAACGTTCACTATGAAAGAGAACGTAAACGATAAACAAAGCGTGCTGTTTAAAAAAAGTGACGCTCTAACACAGCACGAAAATGATGGCTATTTATACCACAAGCCTTTATTTAACTCATCATTAGGAACGCAAATAAGCCGCCACCGAGAATTAAACGGTAAATGACAAACGGAGTCATACCCATTTTAGAAATCAGTTTTAAGAAGAAATGGATACAAATATAAGCACTGATAAAGGAGGTAAGGATACCCGTCATTAAGAAACCAAAATGCACAGGTTCGCCACTGGTCACCAGCTTTAACCCTAAATAACCACCCGCCAAAACAATGATGGGAATCGACATCAAGAAAGAAAAACGCGCGGCCGCTTCACGAGTAAAACCAAGATACAACGCCGCAGTGATGGTCGCTCCTGAGCGAGAGGTACCGGGGATAACCGCAACCGCTTGTGCCAAACCAATCATCAGCGATTTTTTCCAATCGGCTTGGTATTCATCATCCGCTAATGGAGCGTTTTTATCGACATACCACAGTAATAGACCAAAAATAATAGTGGTGGTTGCTATCACCCAAGCACTGCGTAGGTAGAGTTCAACAATATCTTTCATAAAAAAGCCGAAAATACAGGCAGGGATGGTGGCTAGTACGATCATCCATGCCAGTTTCGATTCTTTACTGCGCTCGCCTTTAAAAATCGAGGCAAAAAAAGCGCGCAGTAAAGTCACGACTTCTTTCCTAAAATAGATAACCACGGCAGCTAATGTGCCGACATGCACCGCCACATCAAAGGCAAGACCTTGATCCTCCCAGCCTAAAATAGCTGAAGGCAAAATCAAATGGGCGGAGCTGGAGATAGGTAAAAATTCGGTTAAGCCTTGAATCAAAGCCAAAAAAAACGCTTCTAAATAACTCATTACTGACTCTTATTAATTAATGTCGAACCAAAGTTTGACAGGGGTGAGCGATTCTAAGTTGATCGCCTGTTGCCATATTTGACGCACACTACGACCATCATTGGGAACGATCCGTTCCGGTGACAAATCGTAAAGTGGTTGTATGACAAATGGATATTTAAAGATATCACTGCGTGGCAGTTCAGGATCTTGCGCTGAAATGTCTTCACCAAACAAGATGATATCGAGATCTAAGGTGCGATCTTGAAATTTTTTCGCCTGCGGGTCGCGCCCCCATCGAGATTCAATCGCTCGAAGTTGCGCCACGAAATCACTCAACGAAAGCCTTGTTTCCAGCACAACGACTAAATTATAAAAGGCCGCACTATTGAACCCAACCGATGCACATTCGTAAATGGTCGAGATCTGTAGATGATTTCCGATGGTCGACAATTCCTCGATGGCCACTTCGATATGTTTGCGTCTTTCAATATTAGAACCGACGCCAACATAGACCGTAGTCATGCATCGCCTCGCTCAATAATAACGCCAACACTGGATGCCTGTGCTACCGCGCCGGGCTTTGCTAAGCGAATTTTAACCCAAGGAACGGAAAAACGCTGCATCAGAAGCTCTGCTACTTCTTCTGCAACACGCTCTACCAATAAAAAGCGACCATTTTCAATATGTGCGATCACCGCTTGACTCACTTGTGCGTAGTCTAATGCATCGCTCACATCATCACTTTTACCTGCGGGTTGATTGTCGTGCGCCATTTCGATGTCGAGCACCAACTTCTGCTTAATCTCTTGTTCCCAATCATACACGCCAATGGTCGTAATTACCGTCAGCTGTTCAATAAAGACTTTGTCCATTTTTGCGTCTCTTCCTCTAGAGGTCGGATACCCTAATTACGTAAAAAATCGTACTATTTTGCCTAATCGCGATATCATATACCCAAACTGAGTCGAGATGCGAAATCCAAAACATTTTTTTGCTTTTCATCATGGTTAACAATGGCTTGTGAACTTGCTTTAGGGCATTTCCACTGCAGAGGTACTTATGACACCACTCGCACTGATAATGATCATTTCTGCCTATTTACTGGGTTCGATCTCAAGTGCGGTGTTGATCTGCCGTTTATTACGCCTGCCCGATCCTCGCAATATGGGCTCAAATAACCCCGGTGCAACTAACGTATTACGCATTGGTGGAAAAAAAGCCGCCATCGCGGTACTGCTGTGTGACATGCTCAAAGGTACTATTCCAGTATGGGGCAGCTACTATTTGGGGATTGACCCCATTCTATTGGGCCTAGTCGCCATCGCCGCTTGCCTTGGCCATATGTATCCTATTTTCTTTCATTTTAAAGGCGGAAAAGGTGTTGCAACAGCACTGGGAGCAATCGCACCGATCGGTTTAGATCTCACCGCACTTATCATATTGACTTGGGTCAGCGTTGCATTTTTATTTCGCTATTCATCCTTAGCGGCTTTGGTTACCGTGCTGCTCGCTCCGTTCTACACTTGGTTGATCAAACCGCAATATACCTTACCGGTAGCAATGCTGTGCTGCCTTATCGTGTTTCGTCATCACCAAAATATTAAACGGTTATTGGCTGGCACAGAGCCGAAAGTGGGTGAGAAAAAAACGCTTGGTTCTTGAGCTAGCTTGGATGATGGATAAACCCGCTTGCAAATAACGTCAATGACGAATAAGTAAAAGGCCTCTTACGAAGCCTTTTTTGATTAAGCATGACCCGCTAATAAGGGAAGACTAGCTAAGCGCTTTTTTCAAGAAACGGGTCAACATGGCGGTAACGTATTCAGGTTGCTCTAAGTTACTGATATGTCCAGCATTAGCAATAACCTCTAACTCACTGCCGTGAATGGCATCATTCATTAAGTAAGCCTCAAGAGGCGGACGAGGCATATCTTCAGCGCCAGCTGCAATCAACACTGGCAACCTCAATTGCTCCACCTCTTCAATCATGTCACGACGACCGAAGATCATTTTCCCCAACCGAGCCACTTCCACCGCTTGTTGACCAGTAAGCGCCGATAAATGTTGCTTGAATCCAGCCACTAATGCCGGAGATTTCTGCTCGCCATCTTTTGCAAAAAACATCGGTACAACTGCATCAACAATCGGTGCTGGCACTTGCTGCATCGCCGCAATCGCATCGAGCATGGCAAAATATTTTGCATGGCTGACTTCAGGCTCTAGACCAACAAAGGTATCCATCATCACTAATGATTTCACGCGCGCAGGCGCAAGAACGGCTAACTCAGCCCCCCACATTCCACCTACAGAAAGACCAATGATAGAAAACTGCTCAATCGATAAGTGGTCCATCAAAGCCAAAATATGCTGAGCATAATCTTTTAGTGTGTTCATGGATGACGGTGCGAAATCTGACTGACCATGCGCCCATAAATCAGGCACGATACAGCGGTAGTGTTGACTCAACGCTTCCACCTGAGGTGCCCACATTGCGCTATCCCACAGATAGCTGTGACCGAAAACAAGCACTTCACCTTGCCCTTGATCCAAATAACGCATCTGGCAATCATCAATAACAAATGTCTTCATTGTGAATCCAATATTAGTAAAGTAGGTTGGCATTGTAGCATTGATATGAGCGATAACAGCTCAGAGCAGAATGTAAGCAATGGCTAATTAAAATCAATACAGAACGCCACAGAAACGGAAGTACCAAAGAACAAAACGGCCTCTAATAAAGAGACCGTTGCGACACCCGCTAAATAATGGGTTTAAGTTGATCAATCGGCCAGCGAGGTGTTGCCTGCACCGCTAAATCGACTGTTTCACCATTTTTTAAACGCTGCATACCCGCATAAGCAATCATTGCACCGTTGTCGGTACAAAATTCAGTACGCGGGTAATATACTTCACCACCGATTTTTTTCGCCAGTGCGCCAAGCTCTGCGCGTAACTGTTTATTGGCACTCACGCCACCGGCAATAACAATACGTTTCATGCCAGTTTGCTCAAGGGCTCGCTTGCACTTAATCACTAAAGTGCCACACACCGCCTCTTGAAAGGCATACGCAATATCTGCTCGGGTCTGATGATCATTCTCATTAGCTGCAATCGTATTGGCTGTAAATGTTTTTAAACCAGAGAAACTCATGTCTAACCCTGGTCGATCCGTCATCGGACGCGGAAACTTAAAACGCCCTGGCGTTCCTTTTTCAGCCAAACGAGCCAACAATGGACCCCCGGGATAATCAAGCCCCATCAGCTTCGCGGTTTTATCAAACGCCTCACCGGCCGCGTCATCAATAGACTCACCGAGGATCTTATATTCACCAATCCCTTTCACCTCTACCATCATGGAATGACCACCGGAAACCAGTACGGCCACAAACGGGAACGGAGGCGGATTATCTTCAAGCATCGGAGCTAAAAGGTGCCCTTCCATATGGTGAACAGGCACCGCTGGCACATTCCACGCATAAGCCAAACTACGGCCAATCGTCGCGCCAACAAGCAGCGCACCCACTAAACCAGGACCTGCGGTGTAAGCCACGCCATCAATATCCGCTGGCGTCAAATTCGCTTCAGCCATCGCTGCTTTTATCAGTGGAATGGTCTTTTTAACATGGTCTCTAGAAGCAAGCTCCGGCACCACACCGCCGTAATCGGCGTGCAGTTTTACTTGGCTGTACAATTGATGAGAAAGTAAGCCTTTCTCTTCGTCATAAATGGCGATGCCAGTCTCGTCACACGAGGTTTCAATACCAATAATGCGCATAATTTTCTCAGCACGCTTTCATCAACAATTGGAAATGGCCGCCATGTTACCCCGCCTTGGCTCCGTAAACAAATTTTGTACAGACTATAATCGACAAAGTGCTTTACAAAGCTATTGCGATCGGATTAAAATTCCGCACCATTTTTGATCAAGCTGATAACCGAGCAAACAGACAAGAAATCTTGTGGTTTAAGCCTCAAAATATCAGCGTTAACGAATAACCCCTGAGGTGAAAGGCATATGCCAATAGTTAAAGTACGTGAAAACGAACCGTTCGATGTTGCATTACGTCGTTTCAAGCGCTCTTGCGAAAAAGCAGGTATCCTTTCTGAAGTGCGTCGTCGTGAGCACTATGAAAAACCAACTACCGTTCGCAAACGCGCTAAAGCAGCAGCTCAAAAGCGTCACGCTAAGAAGCTAGCTCGCGAAAACGCACGTCGCGTTCGCCTGTACTAATAACCTTTTTCCATTAAGGAACGAGAGTTATGGCTCTAATTGATATCCTCAAAGAAGAGCAAAAATTAGCGATGAAAGCCAAGGATAAAGTACGCCTTGGCACTATTCGTTTAGCCTTATCCGCGATCAAACAACGAGAAGTCGACGAGCAGATCACTCTGAACGACGACGATATTCTTGCTGTGATGGTAAAAATGGTTAAACAGCGTCGCGACTCTGTCGCTCAATATGAAGCTGCCAATCGTCAAGATCTCGCAGATGCAGAGCAAGCAGAAATCACTATCCTTGAGGCATTTATGCCTCAGCCGTTGAGCGATGATGAAGTGAGCGCATTAATTGATGATGCGATCACCCAGTCCGCTGCTGCTGGCATGCAAGACATGGGGAAAGTGATGGCTGTCTTGAAACCGCAAATTCAAGGGCGTGCAGATATGGGTAAAGTCAGCGGATTAGTTCGAACTAAACTCGCTTAAATGCCCGCATCAAATTGCATCAAGCCGTGCTATCCTCTGGAGCGCACGGCTTGTTTGTATCTAATCATTCGTTTTAATCTTTTCTTTTAGGTTTTATGGCAGGACACATCCCTCGCAGTTTTATTGATGATCTCCTTGCTCGACTTGATATTGTCGACATCATAGACGCACGTGTGAAACTTAAGAAAAAAGGTAAGAACTACGGTGCTTGCTGCCCATTCCATAATGAAAAAACGCCCTCATTTAGTGTAAGCCAAGAAAAACAGTTCTATCACTGCTTTGGTTGTGGCGTGCATGGCAACGCCATCGACTTCATGATGGAATATGAACGCCTTGAATTCGTCGAGGCCATCGAAGAATTGGCTTCTTTTGTGGGGCTAGAAGTTCCCCGAGAGCAACGCTCTAGTGGCCATTTCTCATCAGCCCCTAAAGCCAATAGTGAAGAAAAACGCACCCTTTATGACTTAATGGGCAGCATTGCGCAGTTTTACCGCAACCAACTCAAAGTTCCGGGTAATCGTCATGCCATCGAGTATCTGAAAGATCGCGGTCTTTCTGGCGAAATCGTGCAGAAATTTGGTATTGGCTATATTGCTGACGAATGGGATTTAGTGCGCAAAAACTTCGGCCAACAACAAGAAAGCCAAGAGATGCTCGTCACTGGCGGCATGTTGATCGAAAATGACAAAGGCAATCGCTACGATCGTTTTCGTGGACGTATTATGTTTCCCATTCGCGACCGCCGCGGACGAGTGATCGGCTTTGGTGGACGCGTTACTGGTGATGGAACGCCAAAATACCTGAACTCACCAGAAACTCCTATTTTCCATAAAGGTAAAGAGCTGTATGGCCTATACGATGTCATGCAAGCCTATCGTGAACCCCCGCAAATATTAGTTGTTGAAGGTTATATGGATGTGGTGGCTCTGGCGCAATATGGAGTGGACTACTCGGTTGCTTCGCTAGGAACCTCAACTACTGGCGATCACCTGCAACTGCTTTTTCGCCAAACCAATACGGTGGTCTGTTGCTATGATGGTGACCGAGCAGGACGAGAAGCGGCGTGGCGCGCACTGGAAAATGCGTTGAGTTATCTCAAAAGTGGCAATATTCTTAAATTTCTGTTTTTACCTGATGGTGAAGACCCAGATAGCTACATCAGAACCCATGGAAAAGCGGCCTTTGAACAGTTAGTGCAAGATGCTGAACCCTTATCCAAATACCTATTTACCAACCTACTGTCACAAGTTGATGTCGGTAATAACGAAGGGAAAGCAGCGCTTGAGGCGCTGGCATTACCACTGATTAATAAAGTGCCAGACACATCTCTACAAGCGCAATTGCTCAAAATATTAGGGCAAAAGACTGGGATTTATAAAAAGCCATCACTGCCAGAATCAGACAAACACCGCTCACAGCCACACAAAGAGCTCAAACGCACACCGATGCGTGAAGTGATCGCTTTGCTTATTCAAAATCCAAGCTATGCTGAAATGGTGCCTGATATTTCCAGCGTTCAATCCTTGCCCATACCCGGTTTAAGTTTATTAATTGAGGTACTTGAGAATTGTCAAGCGTACCCCAATATTACTACAGGCCAATTGCTTGAACACTGGCGCGGTAATAAAAACGAGACCCTTCTGTCTCGCCTCGCAAGTTGGGAAATTCCACTTGTTGAAGACAACCAAGAAGAACTATTTTTAGATTCATTGGACAAAATATTGGCTCAATGCATCGAAAAGCAAATTGAAAACCTGCAGGCAAAAGAAAGAAGCGTCGGTTTATCAGCCGAAGAGAGACGGGAGCTTCAAGACTTAATGAAAGACTTGAAAGCGTAACCCAGTTTAAATAGTCAGCAATGAATAAATTTGTTAGTATATGTGGTTTGCATTTCGCATACTAATTCCTTCACCAGATATGAAGTTGGATACCGTCTATGGATCAAAATCCGCAGTCACAGCTAAAACTACTTGTCATTAAAGGCAAAGAGCAAGGCTATCTGACCTACGCCGAAGTAAATGACCACCTACCAGCAGAAATCGTAGATTCCGAGCAGGTAGAAGATATCATTCAGATGATCAATGACATGGGTATTAAGGTGGTAGAAACTGCCCCTGATGCCGATGATCTTGCTCTAAATGATGACAACGCAATCACCGATGAGGATGCTGCCGAAGCTGCAGCCGCTGCATTATCCAGTGTAGAAAGCGAAATTGGTCGTACTACCGACCCTGTGCGCATGTATATGCGCGAAATGGGTACCGTAGAACTGCTGACTCGCGAAGGTGAAATTGATATCGCTAAGCGTATTGAAGATGGTATTAACCAAGTTCAACGCGCAGTGGCTGAATATCCAGGCACCATTCCATACATCTTAGAGCAATTTGACAAAGTTCTTGCTGAAGAACTTCGTTTAACAGACCTGATCTCAGGTTTTGTTGATCCTGACTCAGATGCAACGAACGCCCCAACAGCGACCCATATCGGTTCAGAGCTTGCTAGCGCTGACCTTGCTGATGAAGACGACCTTGATGATGACGACGATGACGACAGCGAAGATACTGACTCTGAAGAAGATGCAGGAATCGACCCTGAGCTTGCGCTAGAAAAATTCACCGAACTACGCAACAAGTATCAAAATCTTCAACTCGCGAAAAATGAGCATGGCTATGACAGCAATAAAGCCGCCCAAGCTACCGAGTTGATGCTGGATATTTTCCGTGAATTCCGACTCACGCCAAAGCAATTTGACTACCTAGTCAACAAGCTTCGCACCTCTATGGATCGTGTTCGTACTCAAGAACGTCTGATCATGAGAGCTGCGGTCGAATACGGTAAAATGCCTAAGAAATCATTCATTGCCTTATTCACTGGCAATGAATCAAGCGATGCATGGTTAGATGAAGTACTTGCTTCAGAAAAGCCTTATGCAGAAAAAATCAGACAGCAAGAAGAAGATATTCGTCGTTCAATTCATAAATTGAAAATGATCGAAGAAGAAACGTCTTTGAATGTGCAAAACATTAAAGACATCAGCCGTCGCATGTCTATCGGTGAAGCGAAAGCTCGTCGAGCGAAAAAAGAGATGGTTGAAGCAAACTTGCGTCTGGTTATTTCTATCGCGAAGAAATACACCAACCGTGGCCTGCAGTTCTTGGATCTTATCCAAGAAGGTAATATCGGCCTGATGAAAGCGGTAGATAAGTTTGAATACCGCCGTGGTTATAAGTTCTCAACTTACGCCACTTGGTGGATTCGCCAAGCTATCACACGTTCAATTGCAGACCAAGCACGTACTATTCGTATTCCAGTGCACATGATCGAAACGATCAACAAACTGAATCGAATCTCACGTCAGATGCTGCAAGAGATGGGCCGTGAGCCTCTGCCAGAAGAATTGGCAGAACGCATGCAAATGCCAGAAGATAAAATTCGTAAAGTACTGAAAATTGCTAAAGAGCCAATCTCTATGGAGACACCTATCGGTGACGACGAAGATTCGCATCTTGGTGACTTTATCGAGGATACAACCCTTGAACTACCACTTGATTCTGCTACGGCCACCAGCCTAAGAGCAGCGACTCGTGACGTTCTTGCTGGCCTAACCCCTCGTGAAGCGAAAGTACTGCGTATGCGTTTCGGTATTGATATGAATACAGACCATACGCTAGAAGAAGTTGGTAAGCAGTTTGACGTAACGCGTGAGCGTATCCGCCAAATTGAAGCGAAAGCACTGCGTAAACTGCGTCACCCAAGCCGCTCTGAAACATTGCGCAGCTTCCTAGACGAGTAATCGCAACCTATCCAATCTAAAAGGTGAGCACAAGCTCACCTTTTTTGTATCTCATGGTTTAAGTGGATAAAAACTAAGCGCATTTACCCTATTTTGCGGGTAGACACTCATAACTCCATCCCCTATAATCACACACCTAATTTGGCCCCTTAGCTCAGTGGTTAGAGCAGTCGACTCATAATCGATTGGTCATTGGTTCGAACCCAATAGGGGCCACCATTATTCCTTAAGGCTTATGGAGAAATCCGTAAGCCTTTTTTCGTTCTAGTCCGGTCTATATCCGGTCCGCAATTACTTCCGGTAAGCTCTGGTCCATCAGGTCAGCCGAAACACGCCACGTAGTCACCACAGAGTCACACTTCCCCTGTCAGAGTGATATCCACCATCAGAACCTTCTCTCGTCTGTACAGCGCGAATCAGAGCAGATACATTCCACTCAACACCAGATCCGAACCCCAGAAAAA
>NZ_CAWNJO010000050.1:0-41541 GCF_963874835.1 Vibrio sp. V12_P9A6T4
CGCTATGTGTTGGCAGTGCGGTTTAGCGGGCGCATTGAGCTTTGCAAAAAACTTACTCAAAAATGCGTCGTTTATGAAATGGATGGAAGGGACAACAGGTGTGGTTCTAGTTGCTCTGGGTCTAAAATTAATGCTTGAGAAAAGATAATTTAATCAATTAGTTGTAGGAGTTTTCTGAACAAAGCTAGAATGACATTTTTTTGAAGTTACTGCTTTAAATTTACGATATAAAACCTTGCATGGATTACGAGACATCACGTGTTGAGGGTAATTTGAATATATTGGTTATTTGTGCAGTTATCTTAGTGTGTTTTTTGTTGTTTCTGGAAGGATTAGCCTTGGGATACGGTGTTCCTACCTCGATAATCATTTTAGCTGTTTTAAACTTATCGTATTCTTGTTTGGATAAACAGATTAAAAAGCGGAAAAGACAGGCTTCAAACCGCAGGTAGGCGATTTAATGCCTACCTGCAATGTGGTTACTCAGTATTGAGTTTGAGGATTACGCGCCAAAGGCGCTGACTGTTTTTCAAAAAATAGCTTGGTCTCTTCAAGCACAATATGACGTAATGCGATTAATCCGATCAGATTAGGGATAGCCATTAAACCGTTAACGATATCAGCAATAATCCAAATCATATCAAGGTGCAAGAATGCACCTGATGCTACCAAACCGATAAAAATCAGCTTATAAGGCATTACTGCTTTGGTGCCAAACAAAAACACCACGCAGCGCTCACCGTAATAGTTCCAGCCTAAAATCGTCGTAAAAGCAAAAAACATCAAACCAATGGAGACCATCATCGGGCCCAAGGTTTGCGCATTTAAGCCCACGGCAAATGCATAGGTTGTCATAGCGGCACCAGAAAAATCACTTTGCCATGCGCCAGTTAAGATCAGCGCAAGCCCGGTCATGGTGCAAATAATGATGGTGTCAAAGAAAGTACCAGTCATTGAAATCAACCCTTGTTTTACGCAAGAGTCAGTTTTCGCTGCCGCCGCGGCCATTGGCGCGCTGCCAAGACCAGATTCATTAGAAAATACACCGCGCGCAATCCCTGATTGAATCGCCAGCATGATGCTCGCTCCTAAGAAACCACCAGTAGCGGCTGTGGAAGTGAAGGCAGAAGTGATAACTAAACTGATAGCCGTGAGTAATTGATCGCTGTTGCTGATGATCACACTCAAACACGCAAGGATGTAAAAAAGGGCCATGGCAGGTACCACTTTCCCAGCCACTTTAGCAATTGATTGAATACCACCGACCGTGACAAATGCGACTAACAGCGTTAGAACCACTGCTGATATTTCGCGTGACACACCAAAAGAGATTTCAGTAGCATCTAAAATCGCGTTGACTTGTGGGAATGTACCAATGCCGAAACAAGCGACGCCGATGGCAAATAGGGCGAATAAAACCGCCAAAGTTCGCGAGCCCACGCCATATTGCAGGTAATACATCGGGCCACCAACCATTTGGCCTTTGTCATCCACTTGACGATACTTTACTGCCAGTAAACATTCAGCGTATTTGGTCGCCATACCAAACAGCGCGGCTAACCACATCCAAAATAGCGCGCCCGGCCCACCGAGCTTAATCGCTGTCGCTACGCCAACGATATTACCGGTTCCAATCGTCGCGGAAAGTGCGGTACATAAGGCGGCAAAGCTTGATACATCGCCTTGTTTACCGGCGTCTTTGTCTTTACTAAACACCATCTTAAGTGCGGTAGGTAAATGTCGAAATTGGATAAGACCGAGACGAAACGTAAAATAGATGCCTGTACCGACCAATAAAATTAAAAGTGGTGGTCCCCAGACAAAGTTGTCTATAGATTCAAGAATAGATTGCAGGTTGTTCATTAGTTCCCCTTAATAAAACGACAGTTAAGGAGAAGAGGGAAAGGGCAGTAATCTGAAAAGATCCCACAAAAAGATCACAGCAGGCCGGTGGTGAAGAAACCACACCTATTTATGATTGTAACTTTCCACTCCTCTGTCCTTTTGCCTGAGAGTTTCACCCCAAATAGGGTTTGCTCCTTCGGCGACCGATTAAACGGTTCTCTCCAGAGGTTCCTCCAACTACAGTCCTCGCCAGCTCTCATAAGAGAGAGCATTAGCACCTGAAAGATTTACTTCTTCGGCGAGCCTGTTTACTCATACTTTGAATAAACTAAGGCTACTCTCCTGCAGTCTTCATCGGAACTGATGATAAGTGCGCTTACCATCAAGGCGAGATATGTTACATAAAGCGTTTTTCAAGACAAGAAAAATTGTGCTTTTGATCTCAATTTTCTGCCGTTTGGTGGTTTGTTAACCATTTATAGACGTAAACGTAGGATGAGGGGTGAAAACTTTACGCTTGTTGTCGATTGTTCTACTTTTTTCTGACTTATCGCGTGTTATAAATGATATACACTACGTGAGAGGATAGGCTAATGACACGACTCATCACCATTATTTTATTGATCGCCATTGCTTTTATTTTTATTCGTTATCGTACCAACGAAAAGTTGCAAAAAGGGGTGGTGGTTTCTTTACTCACTGCTTTTGTCATTTATGCTGCCTCAATTGTGATTACTGAATTAACTCGCTGAGATAGATAGGAGCGAAAGAGTGAACAAACAGACGGACATTGATGCACAAGACGATGTCGTAGTGATTGAAGAACGAGACAAACGCACCTACGTCTACATCGCGTTAGCAGGGGTGTTGGGGTTAGCATTAGGTGGCTTAATCGGTTCAAGTATCACCACGAATAACTGGCAAAAAACATACCATCAGCTAGAAGAAAAATATGAACAGCTCACCCAAGATAAAAGCCAATTAGCTGAAAAAGTGCAATTAAAAGTCGCCAGTGTCGACGCTGAAGTAGCAAATAAACTTCAACAAGCATTAGAAGAGCAACAAAAGCAGTATCAACAAGAGCTGGATCAAGCGCAAAGCCAATACCAAGCGTTAATGGCAGAAAATAAAGCGCTGCAAGCGAAACTTAATACACAGGAAAATGCACTAGCGCAAGTTGAGAACAAAAATTCTAAATTAAATCGGCAAGCCGATATGCAGGCAACGATTTTTGAACGTTCACGCGAACTGTTCCAACGTGAATTGAAAATTAAGCAAGAGTTAGAAGCGCTGCAAAAAGAGAAAGAAAGTTTAGTACCGAAGCTCAAAACGCTCAAAACCGATTGTGATGTCTACCTAGAAGGTAAGTCGTGGGATGCAAAATCAGACGCATGTGATAAGCAAGATGAAGCGAATTCAAGAATTAGCCAAATCGATCAGATGATCCAAGTTCACCGCATGGATTTAGAACAAATCAAAGCGTTAACGGAAAATATAGGCTTATAATTTATATAAATCCCACCAATGTTTCTTTAACAGGCCTCGCGAAAATGAGGCCTGTTTTATCGTAAGGCTTATTCGGTCAAATACGTTGTTAGGAATTCTGCAATCTTCACCATATCACTGATCGCAATATACTCTTCGGTGGTGTGAACTTTCGCCATGCCCGTTGACAAATTGACGGTCACTAATCCTTTTTCGTTAAAGTTGTTTGCATCACTGCCTCCACCAGTACGTTTGGTTTTTGGTGCAATCCCAACCGATTCAAAGCTCTTTTTGATCGCAACGATATGCGGATGCTCTTCATCCAATACAAAGGCGTTGTAAGCACGAGTAGATTCAATCTCAACCTGCGCGCCATGCTTGTGCGCCGCGGCCTGAAATGTTGACACCATATGTTCAACTTGTAGGCTCAACTTATCATCATTCAATGAACGGGCTTCAGCGACAATTCTAAGATCAGGCATGACGATATTCGTTGCGCCACCTCCATGAACAAGGCCGATATTCGCCGTGGTTTCCTCATCAATACGCAGCAATTTCATTTGGGTAATCGCATCGGCTGCGACGGCGATAGCGCTAATACCTTCTTCAGGAGCAAGGCCTGCGTGTGCGGGTTTGCCTTTGATATTAACGATGATTTTTTGCTGCCCTGGGGCGGCTTTAACGATGGTTCCTATTGGACCACCAGTGTCGAGTACAATCGCCTTAGCCGATTGAATATGAGACATATCAAAGTGTTTGGAGCCTTGTAGCCCGCCTTCTTCATGGACGGTGAATGCAATTTCAATGGTTTTATGAGGTTGTTTTTGCGCTTTAATCGTTCGGATCGCCTCCATAATGGCCGCAATACCCGATTTGTCATCGCCGCCTAAAATGGTGTCACCGTTAGAGCGAATGACGCCATTTTCAATGACTGGTGTGATACCAATCCCCGGTTTGACGGTATCCATGTGACAGCTCAGTACGACACTGTCATCGAGTTGTCCTGCTAGGCGAGCATAAAGGTTAAAGCCATTGGAAACATGTTCAGGTACGGGCAGTTTTTGGACTGAAAAACCAAGCTCACCCAATTGTTCAGACAGCGTTTCTGCAATCTGTTTTTCGTTACCCGATTCGCTGTCAATTTGAATTAGTTGTAGAAAGTGCTCAACCAAGCGCTGTTCATTTATCATGGTCATTTTGTTATCTCGTAGGAAACAGAAGCCATACCATATCGCGTGTGGATGACGCGATGTTCTGCGATAAATCAAAGAAGCACGACAAAACAACCGAATTTTTCGCTTACATATAAGCCAATGACTATTGTTTTTAACTTAATGATTCACCTGTGTTGGGCTAATGTTTTGTCCGTGTAGCTCGGCATATAAAAATCATGTGCGCCTAACACCTCGTCGATTGTGTGTTTTTCGCCTGAGGCAGTGTCGGTTTTTAATAAATGTAGCTAAAATGTTACGCCGTGCTGTTCGCTTTACTGAGCAACTGGTTATGATTGACTTGTGATTAACGTGGCCAATTAAGGAAAAGTGCTTAGTATTCAGTCAAATAAAAACAAATCATCTCTGTGAAATTCGCTAATTTACTATCCTACTGCTCATTAATAGATTTGTGTAACATTTTAATTACATTGACACTATTTGTTCTCCGCTAAACCGTTTTTCGTTATAGGGTTCATTTTTGCTGAAAATTACGCCATGTTCGCAATACTCAACACAAGCGTTAACAAAAAAGGAGCGCGAGATGACCTCAACATTTAACCCATTGGGAACAGACGGTTTTGAATTTGTGGAGTACACCGCGGCTGATCCCGCTGGAATCGCGCAGTTAAAAGAGCTGTTTACTTCTCTTGGCTTTGCTGAGATAGCCAAGCACCGCTCAAAAGAGGCGTGGCTATATCGTCAAGGGGATATCAATTTTATCGTTAACTCTCAACCCCATAGCCAAGCTGCAGCGTTTGCCAAAGTGCATGGACCTTCAGTGTGTGGGATGGCGTTTCGCGTTCATGATGCATCTGTCGCCATGCTGCATGTGCAGGCAAATGGCGGGCGAGAATACAAAACACAAATTGGCCCGATGGAACTGAGTATTCCCGCGATTTATGGAATTGGCGATAGCTTGCTTTATTTTGTCGATCGTTATGGTAGCCAGAGCATTTATGATGTGGATTTCAAGTTCTATGCCGATGCCAAACAACGAATGACTCACGCCAATGTTGGCTTGTTCGAAATTGACCACTTAACGCATAACGTCAAACAAGGCCACATGGACGTTTGGTCTGGCTTTTATGAGCGGATCGGTAACTTCCGTGAAATTCGCTATTTTGATATTGAAGGGAAGCTAACGGGGCTAGTTAGCCGTGCAATGACAGCGCCTTGCGGCAAAATTCGCATCCCAATTAATGAATCGTCTGACGATAAATCACAAATAGAAGAGTTTATTCGTGAATACAATGGTGAGGGGATCCAACACATCGCTTTATCCACTGATGATATCTACCAGACGGTACGTACTCTGCGCGAACGAGGGATGGATTTCATGCCAACACCGGATACTTACTACGAAAAAGTCAGTGATCGAGTTGAAGGGCATCAAGAAGATGTTGATCAGTTAAAAGCGCTGCGGATCCTGATTGATGGTGCACCGATGAAAGATGGAATTTTGCTGCAAATATTTACTCAAACCGTCATTGGCCCAGTCTTTTTTGAGATCATTCAACGCAAAGGCAATGAAGGGTTCGGGGAAGGTAATTTCAAAGCGTTATTTGAGTCGATTGAAGAAGATCAAATTCGACGAGGAGTACTCAGCGATGCATAAATGGATCACATTTCCTCATCGAGAAGGGGTATGTTCAAACCAAGCTCATGCCGACTTCCCGCAAGAGGCCATCTATGAAAGAGAAGCAGGACGCAGTGGCTTTTTTGGCCCTGCGGCCCATTTCCATCACCAACATGCACCGACAGGGTGGAGTGAATGGCAAGGTGAGTTAAGGCCGAGAGCCTTTAATTTTAATTTGATCGAGCAAGCCAAACAAAGTTCACCGTGGAGCGTGCCGCATCTATTGCATAATGCACAATGTAAAGTCCGAGTATGGAGGCTGGCTCAAGCGATGGATCATTTAGTGCGTAACGCCGATGGGGATGAGTTACTTTTTATTCATCAAGGAAGCGCTGATTTTTATTGCGATTACGGGCATTTGAGCGTTTCACAAGGAGATTATGTGTTGATCCCGCGCTCAACCAATTGGCGGCTTGAGCCAAGTGAGCCGATGTTCATTCTAATGATAGAGAATACGGATGCGGCGTATGCTTTGCCAGAAAAAGGGCTAGTAGGGAACCACGCCATATTCGATCCTGCGGTTTTGCAAGTCCCGTCGATTAACCCAGAGTTTAAAGCGCAGTATTCAGAAAAGACCACCCAAGTTCATTTAAAACGTCATGAGAAAATCAGCGTCATTACTTATCCATTTAACCCATTGGATGCAGTAGGTTGGCACGGTGATCTTTCCGTGGTGAAACTCAACTGGCGAGACATTCGGCCGTTGATGTCGCATCGCTACCATTTGCCGCCCTCTGCTCACACAACCTTTGTTGGCCAAGGTTTTGTGGTCTGCACCTTTGTGCCTCGGCCGATTGAGAGTGACCCCGGCGCTTTAAAGGTTCCGTTTTATCATAACAATGATGATTACGATGAAGTGCTCTTCTACCATGCGGGTGATTTCTTTAGCCGCGATAATATTGAAGCTGGCATGGTCACTTTTCATCCTGCCGGGTTTACCCATGGCCCACATCCGAAAGCGTTCCAAGCTGGGCAAGAGCATAAGAAAAAATTTACCGATGAAGTGGCTGTGATGATTGATACGCGGCATGCATTACACTTTAGTGAGGCGGCGCAGCAGGTTGAAAATCAACAGTACGTCTACAGTTGGAAGAGCGAATAAGGAAGTGACATGAAGTTAGCTACGCTAAAAAACGGCACAAGAGATGGTTTATTGGTCGTGGTCAGCCATGACTTATCAAAATGCGTTGCTGTGCCTGAGATTGCCGAGCATTTACAGCAAGCCTTAGACCGTTGGCAGGAAACCGCACCGATGCTCAGCGAAATTTATACGGCGCTGAATGAAGGCGAATTGCTGCAAGAGATGCCGTTTGATCAAACCTTGTGTCATTCGCCGCTGCCTAGAGCGTATCAATGGGCTGACGGTTCTGCTTACGTCAACCATGTCGAGTTAGTACGAAAAGCACGAGGTGCGGAGATCCCTGAAAGCTTCTGGAGTGATCCGTTAATGTATCAAGGTGGTTCGGATGCTTTTCTTGGACCGCGTGATGATATTCAAATGCAAGATGAAGCATGGGGAATTGATTTTGAAGCCGAAGTGGCTGTGATCACCGATGATGTCAGAATGGGTGCAACCCCAAGTGAAGCGGCGCAAGCGATTCGATTGGTGATGTTGGTAAATGATGTATCGCTGCGTGGTTTGATCCCTCAAGAGCTTGCTAAAGGATTTGGTTTTTTTCAATCCAAACCGTCTTCAGCATTCTCTCCTGTCGCTGTGACACCCGATGAACTAGGCTGCCATTGGGACGGCGGAAAACTCAACCTGCCATTGCTATCAACCTATAACAATAAACCATTTGGTTGCCCCAATGCTGGCGTGGACATGACGTTTGAATTTCCACAGTTAATTGCTCACGCAGCAAAAACGCGCCCCTTGTGCGCGGGCACTATTATTGGTTCTGGTACAGTTTCCAATAAACAGGGAACCGATTTTGGCAGTGCGATTGCTGAAGGGGGAGTCGGCTATTCATGCATTGCAGAAGTGCGAATGATTGAAACCATTCGGGACGGTAAACCAAGCACCGAATTTATGAAATTTGGTGACAGGATAACGTTAGAAATGCGTGATGATAAAGGGAACAGCCTGTTTGGTTTAATCGATCAACGCGTGGTGAAAGGGTCATGAGTGGCCTCAAGTTATATGGGTATTGGCGCTCTTCAGCCGCTTACCGAGTACGCATCGCACTTCACCTCAAGGCGCTCGATTACCAGTCGATTGCTATCCATTTAGTTAAGGAGGGCGGAGTGCAACATTCAGCCGAGTTTAGCGCTCTCAATCCGAGTGAGTTAATTCCGGTACTGGAAGATAACGGACATTGCATTACTCAGTCGTTAACCATCATCGAATATTTGGATGACCAGTATCCCCAAGTACGTTTGGTTCCGCTATCAGGTAAAGAGAAATATCAGGTTAAAGCACTGGCGCAAGACATTGCTATTGATATTCATCCACTGAACAATCTACGAGTTTTACAATATTTAACGCGTGAACTGGCCGTGGATGAAAGTCAAAAAGGAGACTGGTATCGGCATTGGATAGCCACGGGGTTTTATGCCTTGGAAAAGAAATTGGCGACAGTATCAGGGGAGTACTGTGTTGGTGATCAACTGAGCTTAGTGGATGTTTGTTTAGTACCACAAGTGTATAACGCGGAGCGCTTTAATCTTGATATGGCGCAGTTTCCGATCATCAAACGAATCACTGCTGAGCTTCGTGCTCATCCGGCGTTGATTGCCGCTGCACCAGAAAACCAGCCCGATGCTGAGAGTTAATCGAAAAGCCAGCCTTGCGGCTGGCTTTTCTTTGCGCTGTTTATTGAGCATTCGCCACTAAACTTGCATTGCTGTAATTGTTGTATCCATGCAGCAAAATAGAATAGCGGCCCGGTTGAGCATTGGAGAACTGACACGTTTCATTATTGCCACTGCGATAAGGACGGCAGTCGTATTGCTGTAGATCAGCATCAGTTTGATACTTAACGTATAAATCGGCATCGCCGCTTCCCCCTGACAATACAATACTCAAGTTGCTCGCTTCCTGCAGTTCAAATTGATACCAGGTTTTGCTATTTCTGCTGGCCGATAAACCGTTCACAGGTACGCCATTTTTCAGTTGATTACTCGGTGTAGGCGGTGTTGAGGCATTACCCATTTCAACCACATAAGCCAATCCAAGTTTAGTAAATTTCACCGCATGCAATCCTGTTGGGTCGGAATTTTGCAGAGTGTCTTGCGGGCTATGAATATTAGGGTTGTAATCATTAAATTTGGATTCAAAAGGCATCGCAGCTGGGTAACCAACCGCATGCCAAGAGGCATGATCAGAGCAGGCATAGCCACAGGTATCAAATCCATAGGTTAATGACGGTAAATATTCATCCAATAGTTGTGTCAAATACTGGGTAAAATTACTGTCGGTGTAATCGGTTATGAAGACAATATCTTCGCGTGAACCTTGGTAGTTAGTCATGTCTAACTGCATCACAGACATTACTTTTTTACCTTCGGCTTTAAAACGATTGGCTAAGTCTTGTGAACCTCTAAGGCCCACTTCTTCAGCAGCGTAAGCCATGAAAGCGATGCTGCGTTTAGGACGAAAATTTTGCTCAGACAACAAACGGATGATTTCTGTCACGCCCGCGATACCTGATGCATCGTCATCCGCACCCGGAGCAATACTGCTTTCGTTGGTTCGAGAGCCAAGGGTGGAGTCTAAATGCCCGCCAATCACCACCCATTCGTCAGGTTTTTCAGAGCCTGTAATTGTGAGTATTACCGATTTCTGGTTGTAGCCTGAATGTGTGATTTGTTCCACTTTGCTTGCGGGCAGTGACGCAGAGAGTGAGCGCCAATGATCTGCAATCCAATTCGATGCTTGAGCACCAGTCGAGGTAGTATAAAAGCGATTTTTAAACTGGGTTAAGGTGGTGATGGTACTGGTGATTTGTTGCGCTGATACTGATGGCAACCAAGCATTAACGGTGGTTTGCTGAGTTATTTCTGGTGCACTGAAAGCGTTTAGATTCAGCGGCATTGCGCTGACACTCATCGCACTTTGTGCAGAGGGGTGCACCATATAACCACCACATCGCTGATGATTCTCGTGCATTTCATGTGAAAGCGTCGCCAACTCGCTTACTGGTACTTGCCCAACCCATACTGATGTTTGATTAACAATGTTTTCAGGTAATAGGCTTTGGGCTCCAGAGCGAAGAGCCGTTTGCGTCGCGTCACCACCAATCGAAATCCACACCTTTTCTTCTGCATAAGCGGTACTGAAACAGCCTGCTAGCGCAATCGCCAATAACGTTTGTTTCTGGTTCATTCTCTCCTCCCTGGAGTATTATTATCAACATGACGTTGACCATAAACCCTAGGCCAAAAATAGGAATAATGAGAACAATTCGTTTTATACTCAGTTGTTCATAACGGTTGTCACTAAACTATCAATAAGGTATTTCATCCACTGAAAAAAAGAAAAAAGCCAGCGAAAACTTCAGCTGGCTTAAAGGTTTTAACGCTGTACCCATACTGGATAAGTGAAGAAAATAAGGTGGGAAAAATTAAAGAGAAAGTGGAAGAGTACAGCCGTCCATAAACGCCCGCTTAGATGATAGATCGCGCCGTAGCCAATGCCAGCTAATGTGGCAAATAGCACCAAAGTCACGCCGCCAGAAAAATGCGCAAGACCAAATAGGGTACTAGCGAGCGCAATACCGAGCCATAGACCGAATTTTTCACTCACGGCTTTTTGTAAATAGCCCCGGAAAAATGCTTCTTCCACCACACAGGTTAAAAGCAAATTATTGAGAGTAAAGAGCCACCACCAAGTCGGTAAAGATAACTCGGGCTTAATCGCGCCAAGCGCCCATGCGAAAAAAAGCAAAGCAAAAAGAGGAATCGACACTTTACCGATCGCGGCCCAACGAATGGTTTGATGGTTGCCAAGGAGTGGCGGCCAAGCGAGTAGCAAAGCAAAAAATACCATAGGTTTATCTAGGTTCAAGTAGAGACGAAAGGGGGCACTATTGGCACCAGCCACCACATTATCCAGCACTTTAGGGTTATTAAAACCAGGAATAGCATGCAGCAGCAGTGCAATTGCCCATAATAGCAACGCACCATGAGCAAACCATTTCCAGCGGCCTTTCAGTTGTGGAATGTAATAAGCACCACATAATCCAATGGCGACATACAGCAGGGCCATTAACGATAATCGGTCTGTGAACCATCCGCCCACTAACGACAGTGCTAGCAAGGCGAATGCTGGACGTAACTGCTTTTGAAAACTGAAGATAACGGCAAAAAGCAGCGGGATCCAAATCCATAACGATGAGTCAAGTATCATAGAGAGTACCTTAGGAAATCATCCATATTATTGAGTGATGACAGAGTGGAAGAGGTGCGCATTATGAAGAATCATTCTCAATAAAGAGATTCTACCAGTCAGCTAAACGCTTGCTGGCTTACAAAAAGCACTGTGGATCGTCACTAAAAATGGCGTCAACCGAGTTGAGATGTTTGAACTTTTTCGGATTATTCACCGTGTAGCACCAAATTTGGTAACCCGCTTGATGTAACTCGGCAATGTGTTTTGCACTGATCCATTGATAGTTAAGGTTACAGCCAAAGGCGTCAATTTCGGTTAACACTTGCTTATCTTTACGCGTTAATCGCTCGCTCAACACCGCCAATTTATAACCCGGACAATGCTGATAAAGCTCGCGCATGATAGCGTGGCTAAAACTGGAGAGAACAATCTGTTCATTTGGTAATCCACATTGATCCAGTTGTGCTTTAAGCTGAGCAGCTACTTGAGCAACATCGTGTTTATCCACTTTGACTTCAATGTTTAAACCAAGGCTGTGCTGCTTTGCGAGTGTCAGCAACGTCTCTAATGTCATGATGGGTTCACCGGCAAATTGAGGATCAAACCAAGCGCCAAAATCGAACTGTTGTAATTGCTCAAGCGTGTAAGAATCAATGCGCCCTTTGCCATTACTGCAACGATCAATGGTGTGATCATGGCAAACAACCAATATATGATCTTGAGTCGGTTGCACATCCACTTCAACCCACTTTAGGCCTAAATCAATAGCGGCTTGCACACTCACTTGCGTATTTTCAGGGTAATGGCCGGCCACTCCGCGGTGGCCAATAATCATAGGCTTCATAGCGTTATCTCTACACAATTAAAACCGGCTCAGCATAGCGCGCGCCTTCTATTTTGTCTTCAAATTGATGGAAATGAGAGACGACGCGCTTTGGACATCACTTTCGCTAATGCTATGCTTATCCAACATCAGGCAGGAGGTCTGATCTGTCAAGTAGGGATAACGGTGAAGCTACATACGATCAAAGGCTATATTCAGAATATGTATCTGGCTGAATATCCAGAACGATTATTACTGCTAGACGGTGCAAGTCGAGCAGACATTCCTACGTTGCAGTACTTCATTGAGAATGAACTGAACCGTCCTTTTTCTCATCTGCATACCGTTGTGGTAACTCACATGCATCCAGATCACGCAGGGGCGGCTCATCAATTGCGTGCATTAACGGATTGTAAAATCATCTCTGCCAATAAAGATCATGATTGGTATCGTGGCTTGGACGGATTTTGTATGCATTTAGCCGATCTTGCGCTTGCGCGTTGGATGGCGAATCGCCTAGGCCGCCCGCGGCAGAATTTATGGTATCCACGTGTCTTAAAGCCTGACATTAAGCTCAACGATGGCGACACTATTCCTCATTTTAACGAATGGCAAATCTTAGAAACCCCAGGGCATACCGACAGAGATTTGTCTGTCTACCATGCACAACAAGGCATTGTGTATGTTGCCGATTTAATGGTTGAAGTGAAAAAGCAGTTGATTGCCCCTTTTCCTATTTTCCATCCCAATCAATATCGCCAGTCACTTGAACGGATCTTCAAGCTCAACCCAGAAACACTGCTTCTTGCACACGGCAAAGAGGGGCGTTTGAGCGAAAAAACCTACCAACACCTGCTAAATACCGCACCTATACGGCCCATCACACATTGGCGAGTGGTCAAAATAAAAGTCAAAAGTTTAATGAAGTCTGTTTGGCAATTTGGGGTCAGCAAAGGTAAATAAAGGGTAGGTGGCTTTAAAACTCATCAGCAAAGAGTGTTCGCCGCATACTGTGGTTGTTTGCACCGGAAAAAATCGTTAGAATGCGATCCTTGATGATAATGAGAGCTTTTATCAACAAGGTGATAACACTTCGTTGAAGGTAATGAATAACGTCTATGAATCTTTTAAAAATCAGCTTGTCCTTGGTGGCGACTACCAGTTTGTTCGCAGTAAATGCTTCTACACTCAGTGACGCGAATGCCATCCAAAATAAAACCAATTCGGCTTCAGTCGCCAGCCAACAGAACATCAATCACAGTTCTCAATCAGCGTTGCTGATGCAAGCTGATATCGATCAGTTAAAAGAAGAAGTGAAAAATCTCACTATTTATCGTAATCACTTGGCATCGCTGGTGGAAAACCAGAATCAGGAAGCGCAAAGTCTATCGTCACAAATTGATGAGATAAAACTGACTCGCCAAGGCATCGTTCCTTTGATGTATCAGATGATCGACGGGCTACGTACCCTAATCGAAAACGACAAACCATTAAAGCGCGAAACGCGTTTAGAGCGTTTAGAAAAGCTGGAATCGATGATGGTGCGATCGGATGTCAGCGATGCTGAAAAATACCGCCGTATTCTTGAAGCGTACCAAATCGAAATTGATTACGGGACTAAACTGGGTGTTTATCAAGGCGCAGTGGTGCTCAATGAAAACAAAACCATTGAAGCTGACATTTTATACGTTGGCCGTTTATCGCTGGTGGCTCGTAGCTTAAATGGCAAACAGTATTGGAGCTGGAGCCAAAACTCGCACCAGTGGACCGATGTCGATAGTGGGTTATATGCCGATTTAGATACCGCTTTCAAAATGGCCAACAATTTAATTACACCAAACTTAATGACGATACCTGTTTCACTTGAGTTAGTAGAGGAGCAAAGCAAATGAAGATGGTTTTCTCTCTCTCATCACTCTGTTTAACACTATTGGCTTTCAACAGCTTTGCTTCTACGGAATTAGTCAGCAGCGCTAAAGTGGAAAACAAACAGCAGCAGCAGCACAATATCGAACGCGAAGCGGGTTTTAAACAAACCGAACAGCAGCTACGCCGCGCCAAAGCAGAGCTAGAAGCTCAGCGCCAAGATTTACAAGCGCAAGCGGATAAGCTAAGCACGCAATTCAGTAATAATGAAAACCGACTAGCACGTTTAGAAGAGCAGCTTCGCTTAGAAACAGGAAGCCTTGGAGAGCTGTTTGGTGTGGTACGCCAAAATGCCAAAGCATTAAGCAGTGAATTGGAATCTTCCATCACTGCGGTTGATCGCCATCAGTATACATCGCGGGTACAAGAAATTGTCGCCGCAAAATCTTTACCCTCGATGCCGCAGCTGACGGGGTTATGGCACAGCTATGTTGAACAGATCATCGCCAGTGGTGAGCTAAGCCGCGTTCAGATCGCATTTATCAATGGTGACGGTGTCACGAAAAATGTGGCCGCTTATCGTATTGGAACCTTTGGTTTGGTGACAGAGCAAGGTTATGTCAAATGGAACGGGGATAAACAAGCCGCCACCGCTTATTTGAAACAACCGGACAATGGGCCTATTTTCTCTGGCCTAAATACGGGAGAAATCGAAAGCTTAGTGGTCGATCCTTCGCGTGGCATCATGCTTGAACAGCTAGCCCTTACGCCAACGTTAGCCGAACGGCTACAAATGGGTGGTGCGGTCGGTAACATCATTTTGGTACTGCTTGGTATTGGTTTAATCATTGCTTTCTATCGCGGCTTCGCATTGGTGATGACTCACCACAAGATCAAAGCGCAGCTTAAAGATGTACAGAAAATTGGTAATAACCCATTGGGGCGTGTACTCAGCGTCTATAACAAAGAGCAAAATCGCAGCGTAGAAGCGTTGGAGCTGCGCTTGCTGGAAGCGGTGGTCGATGAACAAGCGCATTTGGAAAAAGGCTTATCGATGCTGAAGTTATTAGCTGCGATTGCGCCGATGCTTGGGCTATTGGGTACGGTGACCGGCATGATTGAAACCTTCCAAGTGATCACACAATTTGGTAACGGTGATCCAAAAGTAATGGCGGGCGGCATTTCAATGGCCTTGGTGACTACCGTTCTGGGTTTAGTCTCTGCGATTCCACTATTATTAGCTCATAATATCTTAAGCTCTCAAGCCGAAAATATTCGCTCTATTTTAGAAAAACAGGGGATTGGCCTCGTTGCTGCGCAAGCAGAGCAAGAATGCCAAGCTTCAATGAGGAATGCGGCGTAATGAACAGCGTATTGCCAAGCGCACTGCTCAGCAATGACTGGCTAACAACCTTGCAGCAGTTTATGCAGCAAGGGGGTATCGTCTTATGGTGGCTAGCTGGGGTGGTGGCGCTTTATTGGTTGTTGATCATCGAACGCGTACTGTTTGTGGTATTGAGCTTTCCTAAATATCGAAAAGGGTGGTTAGAGCAATGGCATCAACGCGCGGAACACCATTCATGGTATGCCCATGCCATTCGCGAGGGTTGGCTTGGTGAAGCACAGCAGATGCTGCGCCACAACCTTAACATGATAAAACTGCTCGTCACACTTTGCCCAATGTTAGGGCTGCTCGGCACAGTCACCGGAATGATCTCTGTGTTTGATGTGATGGCAAATCAAGGCAGTAGCGATCCTAAATTGATGGCATCTGGCATTTCATTGGCCACATTACCGACAATGGCCGGAATGGTCGCGGCCCTTGCGGGCATGTTTGTGCATGCTCGTCTTGCAAAAAAGTGTCATCTACTTGAATTAAAATTAGAAAAATCGTTAAGGAGTTTGCGATGAGATTAGGCAGACGCCAGCCAAGAAATGATGAGGCGCAGATAGACTTAACATCGATGCTCGACATCGTCTTTATCATGCTGATTTTTTTCATTGTCACCAGCTCATTTGTTCGTGAATCAGGTGTTGAGGTTAACCGTCCTCAAGCTTCTCACGCGGTGAGCCAGAAAGATGCGGGTATTTTTGTCGCTATCAATGCATCCAATGATATTTACATCGACAAACGCTTGATTGATGTTGAACGTGTAGAGGCCACCCTAGAACATCTGCTGCTCGAACAACCAGATGCGGCGTTAGTGATTCAAGCTGATGAACATGCTTATAACGGTACGGTTGTTAAAGTGATGGATGCGGCCAAAGGAGCCGGAGTGAAAAATATCGCATTGGCGGCGGAGAAACGTTAATGGGACGTTTACTGCTTGCTTTGCCAATTGCAGGAGCGATTTCGCTGGCGTTGTTCAGTTTTATGGCGTGGATGGTGGATAACGGTAATCAACGCGCTGTAAAACCAACTCAAGCACTGCGATTTAACATGGTGATGATGGAACAAGAACACGATTTACAGCGTCGCCAACGTAGCGTTCCGGAACCTTTAAAGTTGCCTGAGCCGCCACCGCAAGCACAAGTGACACAGTCACAAACTACCGCTACGGCCGCTACATCACTCACTAGTTTACCAGCTTTGGGTTTGGATACAGCGCTTAATGGGGTAGCGATTAGCGCACCAACCTTTGGTGATTTTGGCTCAAACCAGCAAGCAATGCCGTTATATCGTGTCGAGCCTGTTTATCCAAGCCGAGCTCTAAAGCGAGGTGTAGAAGGTTTCGTTACATTAAGCTTTACCATTGATACAACAGGAAAAGCCGTCGACATCAATGTCGTCGATGCCAATCCTAAACGTATGTTTGAGCGTGAAGCGATGCAAGCGCTGAAAAAATGGAAGTATCAACCTCAGATTGTCGACGGTAAAGCCATTGAGCAGCCGGGACAAACCGTGACTGTGGAGTTTAAAATTGCCAAATGATGAAACGTATATTGATTGGCTTATCACTTGTTATCGGCTCGCTCTCTTTAAATGCGAGCGAATTAAGTGCGACAACAGTCCTGAAAGTGCAAAAAGCACAGCAATTTGCATTAGAAGAGAACCTCACTCAAGCCATTGAGGTACTGAGCAGTGTTGAAACGTCACGTCTTTACGATAAAGCATTTGTTGCCCGGATGCTTGGTGTGTTTTATTGGCAAAGTGGTCAGCCCAAAGCGGCAGTCAAACAGATCAAGTACGCTGTAGAGAGTGGAGAGCTGCAAGATGAGCAGGCATGGACCACCGAACGTATGTTGGCTGATCTGTATGTCAATGAACAACAATTTGAAAAGGCGTTACCGCACTACTACCAATTATTGAAATCCGTTCCTCCTTCACAGAAAGTAGACGATCTGTGGTTGCGTATCGCACAAACCCACTACCAAATTGCACAATGGAAAAAAGTGCTGCATGCGTTGGATAAATACCAAACCGTGACACCACTTAATACTAAAAACCCACTGTCACTTAAATTAGGTGCGCAGCTTCAGCTAGAACAATGGAAGGCGGCCATTCCAACTTTAGAAAAACTGATCATGCTGGAGCCTGACCAAGCCAGTTGGTGGCGACAGTTGGTCGGTTTACATCTGCGTTTAGATCAGCGTCGTCAAGCATTAAACAGTCTAGCGTTAGCCAAATTACAAGGTGTGGAATTAACCGATAAGGATAAACACTTGCTCGCGCAGTTGTATGCGCAAAATGGCATTCCAGAACGTGCGGCGCAAGTTCTGCAAACATTATCTGATGCTGATCAAGACTTAACTTTACTGAAAGAGCAAGCCACTTACTGGCAGCAAGCCAAAGAATGGCAATCCGCGATCAGAACATGGACAAAAGCAGCTGAACAGGATGAGCAATACTATTGGCAAGTGGCGCTGCTGTACAACCAGCAAGGGCAATTTAAAGAAGCGTTACAGGCGTTGGATAAAGTCACCACGCGCGAGAAAAAAGCCGATGTCGCGTTAGCGCGAGTTCATGCGCTGTACAAACTCAATCAACTCGATAATGCTCTATACCAAGCCAAGCAAGCTGAAAACCTAAACCCATCAAGCCATGCCAAAGGATGGATCAAATTCCTTTCTCGTTTACAAAAAGTTCAGCAAGCGCAAACGGCTAATATCTGATCATAGCGCCTCATCTGCCCGATGATGAGGCGTCTGACCTTTTACGATTTTTGAATCGTCATTATCAAGACTGACATTGGTTCGGTTTTGCCTATCTTAGTGATAAAGAGAACCTATTATTGTCTTTCTGATTTTTTCCGTACCATAACGTTTAACGATGAAGTACAGAGAGAGAATCATGATGAAAGCGTTAGTGGTTGAAGGTGGTGCGATGCGCGGCATTTTTGCCAGTGGAGTCTTGGATAGTTTTTTACAACATCAGCATAACCCATTTGATTTTGTATTAGGTGTTTCAGCTGGAGCTTCAAACTTAATCGGCTACCTTGCGAAGCAACCGAGACGCAGTTATCACGTTGTAACTCAGCTTGCCACCGACCGTCTTTTTTTTAACCCAATTCGCTTTATTAAGGGGGGAAATCTCGTCGATGTGCGTTGGCTAATCGATGAGTCCAACCGACGTTATCCGATTGATGAAGACAAACTGTTTAACTCAGTCCCTTTCTTTGCCGTTGCCACCAATATCGAAACGGGTAAAGCCGATTATTATCGAGTGACTCAAGAAAACTTGAGCACGGCCATTGAGGCCACATCCGCGCTACCGATAGTTTATAAGCACACGCCTTGTTTCCATGGTGGTTGCTACACTGATGGAGGGGTTGCTGACTCGATCCCTGTTAAAGAAGCGTATCGCCGTGGAGCACGAGATATTACGGTTGTTTTATCACATCCACTTAGCTATATCATGTCGCCTCCTAAAAGTAAGTGGATGATGAAGAAACTCTTTTCACGCCATCCAAATATGGCTAAATCAATGCTATTTCGTGCGAAACATTACAACCAATCACTTGAATTTATTCGCAATCCACCTTCTGATGCCATCATTCGAGTAATCGCGCCACCTGAAGGGTTTCCCGTTAAGAGATTGACGATGAAGTTACCTTTGCTCAACATAGGCTATGACATGGGCTTAAAAGCAGGGCAAAATCATTTGGAGTGGCTTGAATACACACGTGCAGCCTAAAAACGCTTAGGTTTAAAAGGCTGATAAAACACTATCTACATGTCGTAACTGTCTATGTAATAAGTTGTTTTTTAGAGATGATTGAGTATGAATTTCATCGCAATTTATCTTGTTTATGGTTTTCATATGAGTGGCACGTGCTAAGTATGTACCACATTTTGATTGATCGAGCCTGATGGCATGCAACTGAAACTATCGCTACTCTCCATCGCTTTATTGAACACAGTTCCTGTCACTGCAACGGAAAACTCTCAGATGTTTATTCCGGTCACAGCAGCCAATAGTTACCAACATGGCATTGATGTTGCTGAGTACTGGAAAAGTGAAAAACTGGATGGAATTCGCGCCGTCTGGAATGGACAATATCTTCATACGCGCAATGGTAATAAGATCAATGCGCCTGCTTGGTTTACTGCACCATTACCTAATAAAGCATTAGAAGGAGAGCTCTGGGCTGGACGAGGTCAGTTTCATCACGTTCAACAAACGGTATTGGATACCATACCAACCGATGAAGCGTGGCAAAGCATCCGCTTTATGCTGTTTGATATGCCCGAAGCGATCGGTGACTACCAAAAGCGATACCGCCATCTCATCCACTTATCCTCACTCATGAATGCTCCGCATATTACCTATATTGAACATTCACCAATTCACTCAGAAAAAGAGCTGCTTGGGTATTTAGACAACGTAAGTGATGGGCAGGGTGAAGGGGTGATGCTGCGAAAAATTAATGCCGATTACCAAGCTGGCCGCAGTAACGATTTACTTAAGCTTAAAAAACACCAAGATGCTGAAGCTACGGTCATTGGTTATAAACTGGGGTCTGGCAAGTACCAAGGTATGATGGGATCAGTGCTAGTGCGCTTAGAAAACGGTGTTGAGTTCTATATCGGCAGCGGTTTTTCTGATGAGATCAGAAATAATCCGCCAAAGATCGGATCCATTATTACTTTTCGTTTTAATGATCTCACTGCAGAAGGAAAACCAAGATTTGCACGTTTTATGAGAGAAAGGCCAGCAATATAAATAAGGCCAGACAATGTCTGACCTTATTATTTCATCGCAACGCCTTTTCGCCACGTTGAAATTCAGAGAATCAAGCTGTTATTTCGATGCAAAATCGAGTTGCACGCTATCGGCTTGTTGATGCATCCAGTGTAAGCGGATACCCAGCATTAAAGCAGCAGAGGATAAGCCAACGATAAATCCTATCCAGAACCCACTGGCACCCATAGGTTCGACAATGAAATCTGTCATTGCTAATACATAGCCGGTTGGCAAGCCAATCATCCAATAAGCGATAAAGGTACGATTAAAAATAGCCGTCATGTCTTTATAACCACGTAGCGCTCCTGCTGCAACGACTTGAATCGCATCCATACATTGATAAATAGCCGCAAAAATAAGCAACTGCATCGCCATGGCTACAACGGCTTGGTTTTCCGTATAAAGCAAAGCCACATATTCACGAAATAGGACCGTTAACGTCGCTGTGATAATTGCAGTAGATAAACCGACTAACAAGCCAACCTGCGAAGCGATGGTTGCCCCTTCAATATTTTTTTCGCCCAGCTTATGGCCAACACGGATGCTCACTGCCGCGCCGATACTCATCGGTAACATAAAAATTAATGATGAGAAATTCAAAGCGACTTGGTGAGCCGCCACCACCAATGAACCGAGTGGAGCGACCAGCAATGCGACCACAGCAAATAGAGTAACTTCAAAAAATATCGCTGCCGCCACAGGAAAACCAAGCTTAAATAAGCGAATTTGCGCCTTCAATTGTGGTTTATGGAATTCACCAAAGATATTAATGTGCGCCATGCGTTTAGAAGTGACGACATAAAACAGCAGCATAAAAAACATCAACCAATAGACAATTGCCGTCGCCACACCACAACCCACACCGCCTAGCTCTGGTGCGCCAAATTTTCCGTATACGAAAATCCAGTTAAGTGGAATGTTAACTAATAAGCCCGCGAAACCAATCACCATGGCGGGTTTCGTCAGTGAGATACCATCCGTGAAACTGCGCAATGCTTGAAATAGTAAATAAGAAGGTACGGCAAACATCACGGCGTACATGTACCCGTTAGTTTTTTCAGCCATCAACGGCTCAATATCCATCCACCCCAAAATCCATTGAGTTTGAAAAAGAACACCAATAATGGGAATAGAGACAAACAACGCTAGCGCTGCGCCTTGCTGTATTTCAAAAGGAATTTTCTTTTGCCGCCCTGATCCGTTGAGTTGCGCTACCACAGGAACCAACGCCATTAACAACCCAACACCAAACAGAATCGAAGGTAGCCAAATACTCGCTGCGATCGATACCGCAGCCATATCAATCGCACTCACACCACCTGCCATGACGGTATCTACAAAGCCCATTCCAGTTTGAGCAATAGAGGCAATCAACACAGGTGTTGCCAATTTGATTAAATTTGAAGCTTCTTGTTTATAACGATGCACAAATATCTCCAGAGGAAGGACAAGCAAAAATCGCGACCAATAATCAACTTATCGCGTAGGCATGGATGATAAAGAAATGTCACACTAAGCTCCATGAAAAACTGATGAAATTACCTAATGTTTATTTGGAAGGTTGCTCGTCGCGCTATATGCGGTGAAATCTATTTCAGACAAAGCTTGATTAGGCTAGATAGGGGGGCTTGGCGTGTTGCACGTAACCATTAAGAAGAGCGCTTGCCAAGCGCTCACTTTTTAAAAGATTTGTTCATCATCGGCATCAACAAACAACTCTATTTTGTCCAAACGTTCATCGACCATCATATTGAGATGAATCGCATGGCAACAGGCAGGGCAATCGTCATAAAACTCTTGGCTACCATTTGATGCATCTAGGGTGATCCGAATGGAATGACCGCAGTGAGGGCAGTTGACCATTCTTTCCGTATAATTTTTCATATCTCTTTCCTTACATCCTTGGAGATACCTTAATACTAAGTCGCTAAGTTCCTTTAAGCGGCAAATTAAGTTCAAACTTTGAATTGGCCCATAAAACAACAAAAGAGCCATTTATTAAGGCTCATTTGTTGTCTATACAGCTCGGTTGTTTACACCGTTAAAAGGAGAGGATTTTCTTGATCAAACTTTCCGCTTCGACCAGATAGTGGCCACCAAATTGATTGTAGTGATTGAGGACATGATAGAGGTTATAAATATTCTTACGTTCCACATAGTCCAAACTCAAAGGTAAGATGCTCTCATAGCCTTGGTAAAACTCAGGTTGAAAACCTTCAAATAACTCTGTCATTGCGATATCGCATTCACGATCACCCCAATAACAGGCGGGATCGTAGCAAATTGGACCAAATACAGAGTTTGCCACATTCCCGTGCCATAAATCTCCATGCAGCAGAGATGGGCGAGGGCTATGGTTAGCTAAGCGAGATTGGACAACATCGACCAACTCGCTGATATTAAACAACTCAATTCCTTTTTCACGCAACAATTGCAATTGCCAGCCGATACGTTGTTCCGCAAAAAAACGACCCCATTTTTTGTCCCACGGATTTGGCTGCAAAGTGGAACCAATATAATTGTCTGCATCAAACCCATACTCTTTTTGTTCTCCCCATTGATGCAGTTTGGCCAGTTGTACACCGAACTCATAGCTGTTCGTCGCGTTATCTAGGGGTTTGGTTGGTAGATAGTTTAGAACAATGAAAGCATGATTTTTACTGGTTCCAATCATCACTAGCTCGGGAACCTGTACTGTTGACGTTTCACGAAGCGAACGTAGGTTTTCACCCTCAATCTCAAACTTAGCTAAGAAGTCTCGTGTGTTTACTTTAACAAAATAGCGTTGCTCGCCATCGCTGATCATGTAGCAATCACTAATGTCACCACCGCTGACTTTTTCTTTTTCAACAGGGTTAAATTCAAACATGAGCGTATCGGATAACTGCTGAATGAGAGTTTGCCACATAACGACCTCTGCCTTGATTTACTTAATAATTCGTAGTTTAGGTCATGGTTACGAATATTTCAGAAGTGCGTGACACATAATTTAGCCACTTTCCTTTTGAGGGAGCACCAATGCTCATAAATGTGATTAAGTGCAAGAATTTGCAGATGCGAATACAGAAATAGTATTAAAAATAACGCTATATTTTCCATAAGTTGATCTTGCTTCGGTACTAGTAACCCAATTTATAGGATGGCGTATCCTACTTTGGGGAAAATAAATGCTCGTGAAATAGATGCTTATCAAGAAATCGCGGGAAATTTGAACGTCTAAACTATCAAATCTGTGAAAATGGGCTGACATGGCTTAGTATTATTGAAGGTACAGTGATTACTAGCAATTTAGCGGTAAAGCGGAGAATTAAAGTGGTTGTAGAAACCGATGGTTATTTGGCTCTGATAGAGCATCTCTCTTTTAATATGGATGTGTTCACATCAGGCGGAGATATTGGCGCTGAAAGTGTAGAAGATGTTGTGACCGACATGGTTTCAAGCAACATCATGGCTATTTTTGAACAAAACCCTGAGCTACATTCCAGTGTTCGATTCCAGTTGCTCAAAGAAGCCGATTCTGTAGTGGAAGATCTTGGTGAAGTATTGGCGGGTGTTTGGAGTAAACCTGCGACCAATGAACAGATCCTTTTTCTTGATGAATACATCGCCTTAGTGAAGAATCTGTTCGATACTGCCGTTGCGAAGTACGACTAATTGAAGTATGACTAATCAGAGTTAGGCGGGCTTATAATCCGCCTAAATTGCCAGAATTTAGAAGCCCAATAGGGGTTATCGATTCTTGAGATCATCACACCTTTAGACGTAGAGGCGTGCATGAATTTTTTGTCTCCTAGATAGACTCCAACATGATTGCTCGTCCTTGATGTTCTAAAAAAGACCAAATCCCCGCGCTGCGCATTTTGATAACTTACCTCAAACCCCGTTTGACTCTGTGAGCGTGTGGTTCGTGGTAGAGGGATCTGCCATACATCTTTAAACGCTATTTGCACAAATGCTGAGCAGTCGACTCCGTTCAACGTTTCACCACCTAATCGGTACGGCACTCCTTGCCAGCGCTGAAAAACCGTGCCTAATCCATCGTCTTTATCTTGGACAATTGACAGAATCTCTTCTTGAGTAACATAAGTAGGGCCAGAATTGGACGAAATAGGCGATCCTACGCAACCCGTTAGCACACTAGTTATTGATAATGCGAAGAGTATTGGACTTTTAATCATTTATCATCCCAATGAAATGTAACTGAAACATTTTTGAAATATTGCATTCCTACTATGGTTGAGCCTTAACACATTCTCTAATCACTTAGTTGCATTTATCATGAATTCCTCAATAAATAATCGACATTCACTGTCGTTGATTCAAACCATCAGTGCCATTTTCATCACGATGACGTTACTGGTGGTCCTTTTATCCATCACCAGTTTAAAAAGCATCGATAAGGTAGGGCTACAGTTTTCTGGATTGTCTGAACAAACACTACCTTTGGCATTAAATAATGCAAGGTTGACGCAAAATATATTAGAACAAGTACAATCTCTCGGCGATGGCATTCGCACAACGGAATCGGCAGAATTAGAAGCGGTAAACCAGCAATTAAGCCAGTTAAACCAGCAGACGGACCAACTTATTGACCAACTTTTCTCCATCGCTACTCGTATCGGTAACGCGATTACTCAAGATCATCAAGTGTCGTTACGCAGCAAAAGTGCGGCATTTCAGCAGCTCACCTATTCTATTTTATCAACGCAGGCCTCTTTGCTTGAACAGCAGAATGCTATCGATAACGCCGCCACCGCGTTTCGTTACGGATTAAGCTCCATTGGACCGGAGATGAACCGGATCAGTTCATTTCTCGCATTAGATAACCCGGAATCGATGGATGCGGCTAACCGCTTTATTGCCAGTGCAAGTTCGATGGAAAGTACCTTCTTACTGTTAATGATGCAAAGCGATCCTGAACAGGCCAAAGTGCAATTTAAGGAAATCCGTAATCGCATGGCAGGAATTGAGCTAGCCTTTGATGATTTCAAAGAGTGGCATCCTGATGTTATGGAGTTTGCAAGCCTGACGGCACCTTATGAAATGGTTAAAGCGGGTTTTGTTGAGCATGGCATTTTAGCACTGATCTTAAATAAAATTGGGCAAGCACAGCAGCAGCGACAAGAAATGGCACAAGCTGCGCAGCTAGCCAAAGACACGGTAGCACTGCTAAATACGATTTCTGCCACCGCAAGTGAGTTGATCAAACACAGTGAGAACGTGGTTCATGACGCAATGCTAATGGTTAAGCAAGTACAATATACTGGCGGCATTATTCTGGTCGCTTTGGTTTTACTTGCATGGCTAGGGTTACGCCACTGGCTAAAGCTGGGGCTGAATAACTTATTGGCCAAGCTTGCATTATTAACTCAACACGATTTTTCTCAACCCGCTCGCTTGATTGGCCCGAGTGAATTTAAAGAAGTTGCTCTACAACTAAACCAAGTTATTGAATCAACAAAATATTCAATTTCTACCGTAACGCGCAATTGTGAAATGCTCTACCAAAATGCCGAAACCAGTCACGATGCAGCCGATAAATCCAACCGCAGTTTAGCCGCACAAAATGATTCGTTGGTTAACATGGTTTCCACCGTGAGTGAGTTGGAATCGGCGATTCGGAATATCGCGCTTGTGACCAGTGAATCTTATGAAGAATCAGTGGCTGCCAGCCAGTTTTCTACGCAAGGGGTGAAAGTAGTGGAACAAAACCGTGTTCGCTTGGAATCTCTTGAAAATACACTGCATTTAAACGATGAAGCAATGCACGAGCTTGACCAGCGCGTGAAGAAAATTCGCGAGATGGTGGATATGATCAGCGGTATTGCTGACAGCACCAACTTACTGGCGTTGAACGCCGCGATTGAAGCAGCAAGAGCTGGCGAACAAGGGCGTGGTTTTGCGGTTGTGGCCGATGAAGTACGAAAATTGGCCAGCGATACATCACAGCAAACCACCAATATCCGAGACATGATGAATGAACTCACCAATGCAACGCAGCGCTCTCGTCAAGCGGTATCGGATTCGCGCCAAGAGATGAGTAATGCGCTGCAATCGAGTCAAGAAGTCAAAACAACATTTGAGCAGATAGAAAAAGCAGTGGAACAGATTCGTGCTCGAGTTGAGCAGATAAGCGTTGCAACAGAAGAGCAAGAGCGAGCGACGGCCGATGTAAGCCAATCTATCAGCCAAGTTTCATCGCAAGGTGAGCAAACTAAATTACAGCTTGAAGCCATGGTCGAAAGTTCAGAGCAGGTGGCTGAAGTTGCGGGTGAACAGCAGGCTATGTTGCATAAATATACGCTCAACTAGCTTATCCAGTGCGAATTTCTGTATTTTCATGACGTTGTCACTTTTTTCTAAATGGTTGGGTAAGCATTTTATCCAACCACTGCTCACGCTTCTCTCGAAAGAGTGGTAGGCCGATAATGACCTGCTTATGGCCCAATTCTGGCTGCGCACGATAAGTACGAAATAGCCGATCCCAACATGACAAGAAAAAACCAAAATTGGAGTGAGTTTCTCGCACAATGATTGAATGATGCACCCGATGCATGTCAGGTGTCACCACCAACCAGCGAAGCCAACGGTCCATTTTCAACGGTAATTTTGCGTTACTGTGGTTAAACATCGCGCTCGCATTGAGCACAACCTCAAATATCAATACCGCGAATGGGCTGACACCCAACATGATCACGCAAGTGATTTTGATCCACAAAGAGAGAATCATTTCGAATGGGTGAAACCGCGAGCCAGTGGTCACATCAATATCTTGGTCAGCGTGGTGCATGCGATGTAAACGCCATAACCAAGGAGAGAAGTGAAAAAGCACATGCTGGGCGTAAATCACGCCATCAAGAATAATAACTGACAGCGCAATTTCAGCCACTTGTGGTAAATCCACCCAATTAAAAAGACCAATCGAGTCTTGCTGCGCCCAATAAGCCGCTTCAATGGCTAACACTGGCATCAATAGCGATAAGCACACGCTATTTAAACCAACCAAACCTAAATTATTCAGCCAGCGAGTGGCTTTACTTTGGGTGAGTGTTTTACGTGGGCAAGACCATTCCCACAGCGCACAAAGCATAAATACAGCGAAAAATACGCTCAAACGGATCAATTCAGGGTTCAGGTTCATGCTTAATGGCTCATCTTCAATGGTCTTGTGCTAGGAATCTGCTTGTACTGTAAGTACAATCGGCAGCACTTTCCAGCTTGCCGCCCTGATTTATGAGAATCCACGCATTTAACCATTTGTTCCAACATCGCTTAGCGTTATCGACCAAACCTTTTCAAGCTCGTGGTGCGAAAGTTGAACGTTGCGCCTATTGTCAGGTCGCCACGCAATACTGCTTATGCGGCCATCAACCGGATATGGATACGGATATCGCAGTATTACTGCTGGTTTCTGAAAATGAAGTATTTAAACCCAGTAATACTGGTCGACTAATTGCCGATGTGATTAAAGAAACTTACGTTTATCAGTGGAATCGCACCGAACCTCACGCGGAAATACTAGCACTGTTGAATAATCCCGCTTATCAACCAGTCGTCATTTTTCCCGAAGAGTATGTGGATGAAAAGCCTCGAGTAATGCAAAGCCCTCCCAGCGCGCACGATAAACGCAAACCACTGTTGATATTGCTTGATGGAAGCTGGCGCGAGGCAAGACGAATGTTTCGCAAATCACCTTATTTGGATGCGCTTCCGGTGATGTCTATCGCACCTAAAAGCGTATCACAATATATGATGCGTAAATCTGATAATGAGCAGCATTTATCAACGGCTGAAGTGGCGTCATTGGTATTGGCTGAAGTGGGTGAGCATCAAGCCTCTCTGCTATTAAGCCAATGGTTTGAAGTGTTTCGGGAAAGTTACTTGCTGAGTAAAACCCGCCTAAAGCATGATTTGAGCAGGCCAGTCTTGAAACGTTTCATCGACCAGCAGCAAAGCGAGACGTGACTCTAAAGTTGATCGATTCGGTGATGAGTAATTGTTCAATCGAACCTATAGACCAGATAAATTGGTACTCGGTCACGGATTGTAGGCTGAGCTCTGTGGATAATGCCCAAAGTTTTATTTTTAGCTCATTGATGAGCAAATTTTAGGAGAGATTGCATGTACTACGGCTTTGATGTCGGTGGCACTAAAATTGAGTTTGGTGCGTTTAATGAGAAGTTAGAACGCGTAGCAACGGAGCGCGTTCCTACCCCAACAAACGACTACAATCTGCTAGTTGAAACCATTGCGCAGTTGGTGAATAAATATGACGCGCAATTGGGTGTGGAAGGCAAAATAGGCCTTGGCCTACCAGGTATGGAAGATGCTGATGATGCTACGGTATTAACCGTCAACGTTCCTGCTGCAAAAGGCAAACCATTGCGTGCTGATTTAGAAGCAAAAATTGGCCGCAGCGTGAAGATTGAAAACGATGCAAACTGCTTTGCGCTTTCTGAAGCATGGGACGATGAGCTGAAAAATGAGCCTTCGGTTATGGGCCTAATTCTCGGCACAGGTTTTGGTGGCGGCCTTATCTATGAAGGGAAAGTATTCTCTGGTCGTAACCACGTAGCAGGGGAGTTTGGTCATATGCGTCTGCCTCTTGATGCATGGTTACATCTTGGCGATAACGCGCCGATGCTCGGCTGTGGTTGTGGCAAGAAAGGATGCTTAGACAGTTATCTCTCTGGCCGCGGTTTTGAGCTATTGTACGAGCACTATTATGGCGAGCACAAAGAAGCGATTGATATCATTCACGCTAATGAAGCAGGTGAAGCGAAAGCCGTTGAGCATGTTGAGCGCTTTATGGAACTACTTGCCATCTGTTTTGCCAACATCTTCACAGCCAATGACCCACACGTTGTTGCACTCGGTGGCGGTTTATCAAACTTTGAATTGATCTACCAAGAGATGCCTAAACGCGTACCGAAATACCTGCTTTCTGTCGCGAAATGTCCGAAGATCATCAAAGCAAAACATGGTGATTCAGGCGGCGTACGTGGTGCGGCTTTCCTTAATATCAAATCATAAAATCAAACAAAAAGGGCCTATAATCAAACGGGCCCTTTTTTATATCAGTCAAAAGTTAACTCTTTAACCTAAGTTCTGTTTATTTGGTGTTAGCACCTTTTTTACCCACACCTACGTTTTCTTTTTGTTGCAGTGTTAGCTTGCTAAAACCTAACTTTTTAAAGTGGTTATCGCGGTAATTGCGTACCGCTTTTGCGTCAGAAATCATTTCCAGCTGCTGTTCCATTTTTAAAAAATCAGTAATATCAATACCTTCTGCTTCGGCTACTGCTTCTTGAATGTTGTGATGCTTTTCGTAAGAAAAAGTCAGCGTTTTATCTTCATTTTTGTAAGTGTACAAAATGGTGCGAGCCATGATCATCTCTCTAAAATCGTCATTCCCAATTTCGGGAAAATAAACAAAGGCTGATCGCTTACTATCAACCAATTGAAAATGGGGGCGTTGGTAGCGCTGAAACATGACTAACCAACATGTAATGGGCTAGATTTTGCCTTTAAGTGGGATAATTGTCACGCTTTCACCACCGAAATAGCGCAGGATATTTCATTTACAACGCTGTACATATTCAATCACAAACGCCGCTATTGCATCGAGATCATTGATGTTCATCTGTGGTAAAGCACTTTTCACAACTTCATCCGCGGCGATAGCGATGATATTTTCATCATTTGGATATAGCCAAGGTTTACCCACTTCAGCACGGTGCAATTCAATTTTTGGAAAGGCGAGGTTTTTACACCCTTCAACTAAAATTACGTCGAGTTTATCGCAATCAAAGCGAGATAAAAGATATTCAAAATCGGGTTCGGCTTCTGGCGTTTCAGTCATCATGGCATGACGATAGCGCGATGCAACTAACATCTGGCTTGCCCCCGCTTTACGCAGCCGATGGCTATCTTTACCTGGTTTATCAATATCAAAATCGTGGTGCGCGTGCTTAAGTACGCCTAATGTTAGGCCTGCTGCCCTTAACTTGGGCAATAAGGCTTCAAGCAGGGTCGTTTTTCCTGTGCCAGAGTAGGCCGCAAAACCAAGTAAAGGGCATGAAGGCGCTTGATATTTCATGATGTCAAAGTTCCAAATTGTGCCAGATCTTGAGGCGTGTTGAGGTTAAAAAAGCAGTTTGGCGAGTCGCTAAAGTCAACGTAATCTGTGTGGCATTCTTGATAAAGACGGGTGATTTTTCTCTCGCCACGTTCTAAAAATGCAGTCAGTGTTGGCAGCACACGTTGGTGAATAAGGGTGAATACGGGTTGAGCGAAGTGACCATCATGGGCGACTAAAATATCATGCGAGTCTTGAACAGCATGGCAAAAACGCGCAACAAGATCGTCATTGATCAACGGGCAATCGCAAGGGACAAATCCTACCCAATCGGTTTGTGCATGGGTTAACCCTGCCTGAATTCCAGCGAGTGGCCCAGGGTAATCAGCCATGGTATCGGAAATGACAGGCGCAAACTGACGATACTGTGCATGGTTACGATTAGCGTTAATCGTCAGGCTAGTAGATTGCGGCTTAAGCTTATTCATGACATGTTGAATCAAAGGTTGGCCATTGAGTTCAATCAGCCCTTTGTCTTGTCCACCCATACGGCTGGCTTGCCCACCCGCTAAAATAACCCAACTTGTTTGTGTGGGAAGTAACATGAAATGTCTCTTAATTGTGCGATGAGAAGAGCGCCGTACAGACAAGTTAAACTCATTGATTGAGCATCACTCGCCCATTTTTAGTGGCGACAAACCAAGGTAAGGATGATAACCCAACTCATGCCTTGGTGCTAACGGGCTGATGATTATAACCAATCTCACTTGTGCGGGTGGATCTTTTTCATTGCTCTCACTAAGACACAAACGCCTCCATTCGTTTGGAGGCGTTTGGTCAAGCTAAGCAGTATTAAGCATCTTCAGGTAGTAGGAATAACCCAACGGGGTTGATCGTCAGGTAAGGGTGATCAGCGTAACTGGGGTCAAATTGTGACGAGTTGAGTTGCAGTAACAGCTCTTTGTTGTGCCATTTAACCAACACTTCATACATCGACCCCATGTAAGCAATACTGGTAATTTGACACTGTTGGCAGGCATCACCGTCCGCGCAGAGCAAAATAGCTTCTGGTCGAACACCAATTTGATAATTTCCCGCAGGCAAAGCCGTGACACTGTCATCATTAGCGGGGATCTTATAGCCATTGATGATCAAATGTTCACCATCATATTGACCCTCAAAAATATTGGCTTCGCCCATGAAGTTGGCCATGAACATCGAGGTTGGGTGCTTATACAGTTGAGTTGGTGACCCCTGCTGCATGATGTCGCCATCTTTCATCACAATCACAGTATCAGAAACGGCAAAGGCCTCAGCCTGATCGTGCGTCACATACAAAGAGGTGATATTAAAACGCTGTTGCAACTCTCGAATAGTTTCACGCATGCTGCGTCTTAAATTGGCGTCCAAGTTACTGAGCGGCTCATCGAATAGCAATACCTTAGGCTTAAGCACCAACGCGCGAGCGAGCGCTACTCGCTGTTGCTGACCTCCTGAAATTTGGTCAACGTAACGTTCCCCAAAGCCTTCTAAATCAACCAATTTCAAGGCTTCATCCACTCGCTGTTTCACTTCATCTTTACTCAAGCCAATCATTCTTAGGCCATAACCTACGTTGTCATGTAAGGAAAGGTGAGGAAACAGAGCGTAAGATTGAAACACCATGCAGATGTCACGTTGCTGGATGGAGGTACTCGTGACGTCTTCACCATCAATAAAAATTTGGCCGCTGGTTGGTTTTTCGAGCCCTGCGACCAAACGCAGCACGGTCGTTTTTCCACATCCTGAAGGGCCGAGCAGTGTTACAAGGCTGCCTTTTTTGATTTCTAAATCCAAATTACCAATGACGGTTTTATCGCCAAAACGCTTGCAGACATTCTTTAAAACAACAAAGTTTTCATTTTCCATGGTGATATCTCCAATGGTTATTCTTGGTTATTGGCTTTAGAACGAGAAACACGTGCCTCACCAACGATAAAATCAAAAATTAAAATAATAGCCAACATCACAACAATCAAAATAGAGCCATATGCGATCGCAACTCCATACTCACCATCTTCTACACGATTCAGGATGTAAGACGTTGCCACCCGTGTTTCTGGCGTCACCAAGAAAATAATGGCGCTGACGGTCGTCATTGCTCGAACAAAGCTGTAAATCAGTGTTGAGAGAATTGCTGGTCGTAATAACGGCAACAGAATATGAGTAATGGTTTTAAAGGAGTTAGCCCGCAAACTGAGTGACGCTTCATCGAGCGATTTATCAAGTTGGCCTAGCCCTGCAATACCTGCGCGAATACCTACTGGCACGTTACGCATCACCATGGAAATCACAACAATGGCTGCGGTACCGGTGAGGTAAATAGGCGCATCATTAAATGCAAGAATGTAAGATACCCCCGCAACCGTGCCCGGAACGGCGAAGCAAAGCATGGTTGCAAACTCAATCACTTTCTTACCGTAAAATTGCTGACGGACAACGATATACGCAATCAACAGACCAAAGAAGGCGGTCAATGGCGCTGCAACGCCGGCATAAATCATCGTCGTGATGAGTGATGGCCAAGCACCTTCACTCATTCCCATGCCAAACAGATGAATATAGTTTTTAAGCGTTAAGCTGTAATCCACACCCCAGTTCACGGTGAAGCTGCCGAAGATGATGCTGCCATAAAGCAAGATGTTAAATGCCATCCAAAAATAGAGCAGTGCCGAAACCGTATGTTTAAGTAAGGTAGGCAGCGCTTGCACATCGCCACGATATGATTTGCCGGAAATGGTGACGTATGAACGCTTTCCTATCCACAGATATTGGACAACAAAGATCGCCAACGAAAATAGCAACAAGACGGCCCCAAGTGTGCTGGCGGAAGCGTAATCTAATTGAGCTCCTGCGATGTAGAAGTAAATCTGAGTGGCCAACACATCGAAACTGCCCCCAAGTACAAGCGGGTTACTGAAGTCGGCCAGTGATTGGACAAAGATGATTAAGAAACTGTTGGCCAAAGCAGGTTTGAGCAATGGCATGACAATTTTAAAAAAAGTTTGATAACGATTGGCTCGAAGTGTGTAGGACGCCTCTTCCAGTGATGGATGTAGGGATTTCATCGCGCCATCTAAAATCATGAATGACATAGGAGCAAAGGCGAGCACTTGTGCCATCCAAATGCCTGTAAAACCATACAGCCAGTTTGTCTGTTGTAACCCAAACCAATCCACCATGAGTTCGGTGATATAACCGGAGCGCCCAAGCATTAAAGTCACCCCAAGCCCAACGACAAAAGGGGGAGTCACAATGGGAAGAATAGAAAAAATTCGCGCAATGAAAGCGGAGCGAGTGGCAATGCGTGTGGTATAGATAGCAAAGATCAAACCAAAGAAAGTGGCACCTATACCCACAGATACGCCAAGCAGTACGGAGTTCCAAACAATTTGTATGATCTGCGCTCGGCTCAAAATTTCAATGAATTGCCACGCAACAAAGTTCCCCATTTCATCTTGGAACATCGGTACAAAGATGGCGATACTCGGAAAGATAATAAAAATCGTGATCAAGAGAATAATCGAGATCAGAGCACCAATCACGAAGCTGTCACCGCCCAAAAACTCAAGACGAGCCAATGCTAATGTCATGACAGCACTTAAGGCAATAAATAGTGCAATGGTTGAATAACCTAAACCTTGCTGAGTATACCAAGAGCTGACCAACACGAAAAACATGCATGCCGCTGAATAACCGATATCAAAATAGTGACGGTGTTTGGCGTACTTATTACCTGCATAGCAAGGGCGAATGAGAAGTACACCCGGAAGCGCAAACCATAACCAAGAAATATTGGCACGGCTCCAACCCATAGCGGCATAAAACTCTTGCGATGTTGAATCAAACACTCCGTAATCAAGTGCAAAAGAGGGCAACAGCACAAACGCACACAATAACGTCAGGATCCAATAAAAAATCGGGTCCCTATGCGAGGTTTTTAGCGGCCGATGTGGTGCAGTGCCTGCTGTAAATTCATTCATTTTTCTGTACCAAAGTTATTTGTAGCCACACAGTGATAAGCCTGGTATTGGCTTTATAAAAAGGGCAGTAGGCACTGCCCATCGAGGCTAAGATAAGGGAGTGCGTTGGCTATTCACCCATTTTTACGACATTAACCCACTTATTAATCAATCGCTTACGTTCATCGGAGGATCCATAGGTATCCATGTCATAATCGATCAAGGTTAACTTTTTAGGGTCGAGGGCGTTGGGGGATTGTTCCGCTTGAGTGTTAGTTAAAATTTGGAAAGATTGACCTTCTTTCCATGCCAGCTCTTGTCCTTCTTTTGACATGACCCAGTCAACAAACCGTTTCGCGTTATCAAGGTTACGCGACCCTTTGATAATGCTCACACCACCAATTTCATAACCTGTACCTTCACAAGGCGAAATCAGCTCCAGCGGTGCTCCTTTCGATTGTTCGAGTGAGTAGTCATGCAAAAAACCAATACCAATCGCAATTTCACCACGCGCTGAGTTACGTGAAGGGGTAACACCTGATTTGGTGTATTGAGAGACGTTTTTGTCGAGTGCTTTGAAATAATCAAAGGCTTTATCTTCATCCCAAAGTTGAATGAAGGTGGCTAATGCGGTATAGGCAGTCCCCGAACTTTGTGGGTCAGAGATTTGAATCTCTCCTTTATATTCAGGTTTGGTTAAATCATTCCAGCAGCGCGGGATCGGTAATCCTTTTTCAGCCAAACGTTGAGTGTTCACCCCAAAACCTAAAATACCCATATAAACGGCCGAAGAGTAGTTCCCTTTGCGTTTCGCTGGATCTTTAAATCCATCCATAATGAATTCAAGCTGCGGGGATTGGTAAGCGTGTAAGAGATCCATTTCACCCGCCTGTGATTGAGGATCCAACGTGCCGCCATACCAAACATCCGCGCGTGGGTTCTTCTTCTCTGCTTCGATTTTGGCCAGCGTGCTGCCAGAGCCATTGCGAACAAAAGAGGTTTTTACGTCATATTTATCAGAAAAGGCTTTAGTCGCTGTCTCGCACATGGCGTTAGTGGCACTGCAATAAACCACGAGTCGGCCTTCAGCAAATGCTTGAGGCGCGGCAAGCGAAGCACCGAGAATGCAGGTAGCAAGTACACTGCGAGGTAATCTATCTTTCATGTCTGTTTCCTCTTGTTATTTTCATTACTTAACGTAGACGTAGGGCAGCGTTAAGTTTCATCACATTCCTGTGATTTCGTTTTTGCTGCATGACACAGCGAAATCAGAAAACAACGTGAGGAAAGGTTATGACATAGTGACGGCATTCCCTGCACGCTGCTGCGCTTTTAAAAAGGGCAAAATCAGTAATCCAATCAGTGCGGCTGAGAGGGTAATGACACTGAAAAATCCTTCCCAACTAAATTGTTCAATAATGACAGCCAATGGGTAACTGGCTAACGCTGCACCAAGATAGCCAAATAAGCCGACAAAACCGGTCGCGGTTCCAGCCGCATTCTTGTGCGAACATTCAGCGGCGGCCATTCCTATCATCATTTGCGGACCAAAAATAAAAAATCCGATGGAAAAGAAGCAGCCCGACAACACCACAAAGTTGTCAATCGGTGTTAGCCATAACGCGGCCACTGAAATGAAAATGCCTAGCGCAAAAATCAAGTTCATCGGCGCTCGATTGCCTTTAAAAAATTTGTCCGAGCCCCAACCACCAAATAGCGATCCTAAAAATCCTCCGACTTCAAACATTGATACGGCAGCGTTGGCCGAAAAAAGCTCATAACCATGCCGTTCAGTGAGGTATAAATTACCCCAATCATTTAGCGCGATACGCACCACATACACCAGTAGATAGGAGCTACATAACAGCCAAATGTACTTATTCCCTAGCACGTAACGACTTAAAATTTGGCGAAATGGCAGCCCTTTACCTTCAGACTCATGGCGCTTTTCTAATTCATCGTTACGCCACTCACCCACTGGGGGTAACCCTAACGTTGTGGGCTTATCTTGCATGCGAAAGCAGAGCACTAAACCAACGATGATCGCCAAGCAACCCGGTGCAATAAATCCGTACCGCCAACCAAAAGTCACAGCGATAAAACCAATGCTGATCGGAATGAGCGCGCCACTTAAATTGTGGCAAGTGTTCCAGATAGACCACCAAAACCCACGTTCAGATCGGGAATACCAAGTAGTGAGCAATTTAGCGCACGGCGGCCATCCCCAACCTTGGAAAAAAGCGTTCAATGTCCAAAGCACGGTAAATGCGGCTAGGGAAGAGCTCAAACCAAACAGCACATTGATCACGCCCGTTGCAACCAGCCCCAAACCCATGAAGTAACTCGGTTTTGATTGGTCGCTGACCATGCCAGAAACAAACTTTGACAAACCGTAAGTCATGTAAAAGAGCGTACCAAGCAGACCCACATCGGAATGTTCAAGCCCGAGATCAGTAAGCATCGCAGGCATAGCAAAATTGAGACTTTTGCGTGTGAAATAAAACACCCCATAGCCGACGTACATCGATAACATTAAATGCAAGCGCCAGTAACGATAGGTTGCATCAATGTCCTGTGGTTCTATAGGTGCTGATGTCGGTTTTGAAATCAGAAAACCCAGCATGCAATGTTTCTCCCTAGTGCTAAGAGATGGTATCGGAGTGATTCACCAAATGAATGAGACAAAGTTATAAGTGACTAGGAAATTTTCCTAGTTTGTTGATATTGTGAGCGGTTTTGTGGGCAAGTTAACAGTTATGCGCGTCCCAAGCGGTATTTGGCTACGCTGCGATTCAATTAAAAATGTGCCACCCAGTGCGCTGACGCGTTCTTCGATGCCGAGTAAGCCTTGGCCTTTGCTGCGCCAATCGGAAGCTAAACCAATGCCATTATCACGCAGCTCGACACTGAACATGTCACCGGGAACAAGGCTTAATTGCACGGCTGATGCTTGTGCATGTTTGCACACGTTATTAAGCAGCTCTTGAATAATTCGATACAGTGTAACGGCCGTAATGTCATCTAAACGCTCTGCAAAAATTCCGAAATTCAGACGAAAATCGACGTGTCGTTCCGCAAATTTCATTTCACTTGCAAGCTGCCGAATTGCACTCTCAAGCCCCAATTCATCAAGCGCATGAGGGCGAAGCTCGGTTAATAATTGACGTGTCGATGAGTGAATTCGTAGCGCGAGCGTGTTGATCGTCTCAGCGATGTTGGTTTGTTTTTCATTTTGTGCCAAGCGACTAGCGAGCATGGATTGGATCTGTATCGCGGTAATATTTTGGCCAATTTCATCATGCAGTTCGCGTGCAACTGATTTTCGGATTTGCTCTTCAACCTTGACTAATTGCCGAGCCAGTTGCTGTTTGTTCGCGAGTTCGATTGCCAGCTTTTGGTTAATTTTAGCTAAGCGTTGCGCCAAGAAATATTGACGGCTAATCGCGATACCAAGCCCTAAACCAACAAAAGCCTGCGTCGCTATAAAACTTTGTAGTTCAATATCGGATTCAAATGAACCTGTCATTTGCCGTGCCGTAGCAAGCAAAATACTGTTCATTAGACTAGCCAATACGCCGCCTTGCCAACCGTATTTATAAGCCATAAAAATATTGGGAAGCAGGAAAATGAGCAGGGCGATCGGTTTGAGCTGCTCTAGCAAGGTTAACTCCGCGATCAATCCGCCACTAAAAAAAAGCAAACACCACAGCAACGCAGAGGGGCGAAGTGTTACGTCCTGATGAATAAGATCGGGTGACAGTGGTCTCCAGATCTGCTGATGTAGATAATCGTACAGGAGAAATAAGAACGGAGTGAGCAGTATACCGCCGGTCAGAGCTGAAACGGTCGCTTGTGCCACGTAATGCAGTTCGAGGTTGAGCGGTTTGACCAACAGCAAAACCGAGCTTCCACATAAGATGCCGTAAACGACCGTCAACCCGGTAAGCGCCAACAGTTTTTTCCAATAAACGTGCAGTGATGTCCAGAGAGATTGAAAGGCAATCGCCAGCCAATAAGAGATCAATGCAAACAGCAGTAATAGATATTCATGAGCAGCGATAGCCAACACATGCCCGAGCAACGCCACTATAGCCATTTCGCATAAAGTGATCCCAAGCCAAAAACGACGTGGTGCAAGAGCGAGTGTGGCCAGCTTTAAGCCTGTGGGCAAAAACAGACCAGCCAGCAATAAATCAGGAGTTAAGTAGCGGCTGATGTTCCATAAACAAAACCAACCAATTGAATACAAAACGCATGCAAATGCATAGCTAAAGCCAGAGGAAAGAGACAACCGAGGTAAAGCTTCAGAAAATCGATGATGAAAATGCATAGTCGCTTCTATAACGTCTCGTTAACCAACAGTTGGTGAGTAATAGCAAAGCGGATGAGATCCACATTGTTGGTAAGCCCCAGTTTGCTTAAAATATTTGCCCGATGCACGTGAATCGTTTTGTGGCTAATTGATAAATCGTAACCAATCTCTTTGACGTCTTTGCCTAAAATCAGGTGATCAAACACCTCTCTTTCGCGTTTAGTTAACCCTTCAAGGACAGATGGCGTACCTGAAGCATTGCTTAGGTTAATTAAGGCATCGGCACACAAATAGCGATCACCATTAGCCACGGTACGAATGGCGCTCACTAACTCCCCAGGCCCACAACGTTTTGATAAATAACCACAAGCGCCAGCTTCTAGCGCTTTACTGACAAAGGACGCTGAATCATAAATAGAGAGAATGATGGCTTTAAAGTCCGGCTGAGCGCGGCGCAGTTTCTCTAACAACACAAGCCCACTTTCGTCGGGCATTGAAATGTCGATAACTGCCACATCGATAGAAGCGTTCACCAGCGCACGAAATGCTTCGCGCGCGCTACCATACTCACTGTGGACATGAATGTCTGGTTCAACCGATAACAGTTGTGCAAAACCAGAGCGAACCATGAGGTGGTCATCCACCAAAGCAACTGAAATCATACGGGTATCCTATAGGTTTGCAGTGATAGTCGCAGATGTATCAATAAGTATCAAAAACCAGCGCAGGGGATGTGATTGCTCTCTCGAAACTTATGATCAGTGGCAGGTAGGCATTAAATGAGCGAGTTACTAGCACTACGAGGGCAGTGAAACAAAAACATCGCTTGCAGTTCGAGCCTTGAACAAGTAACGTTGCGCAGTTTTTTATACAATTCACATTTATTAAGGTACTGGTTTTGATCTCCACCGCGAATATCACTCAACAATTTGGCGCAAAGCCTCTGTTTGAAAACATTTCCGTTAAGTTTGGCGAAGGTAATCGCTATGGCCTGATTGGCGCTAACGGTTGTGGTAAGTCAACATTTATGAAGATTCTAAGCGGAGAGCTTGAACCTTCGAGTGGTAACGTTAGCTATGATCCTAACGAACGTGTGGCGAAACTAAATCAGGATCAATTCGCTTACGAAGAGTTCACGGTTATCGATACGGTAATCATGGGCCACAAAGAGTTGTGGAAAGTTAAACAAGAACGTGACCGTATCTATTCTCTGCCTGAAATGACCGAAGAAGATGGCATGAAGGTTGCGGATCTCGAAACTGAATTCGCAGAAATGGACGGCTACATGGCCGAGTCTAAAGCCGGTGAATTGTTGCTTGCAGTAGGCATTCCTCTTGAACAGCACTTTGGTTTGATGAGCGAAGTGGCACCAGGTTGGAAACTGCGTGTGCTATTGGCGCAAGTTTTGTTTGCTGAACCGCACATCATGCTGCTTGACGAACCAACCAACAACTTGGATATGGATACCATTCGCTGGCTAGAAGATACGCTAAACCAACGTAACTGCACCATGATCATCATCTCGCACGACCGTCACTTCTTAAACAGCGTATGTACACATATGGCTGACTTGGATTATGGTGAACTACGTCTTTACGCGGGTAACTATGACGAGTACATGACAGCGGCATCGCAAGCGCGTGCTCGTCTGCTCTCTGATAATGCCAAGAAGAAAGCACAGATTGCTGAACTGCAAACTTTCGTTGCACGCTTTTCTGCGAACGCATCTAAAGCGAAGCAAGCGACGTCACGAGCTAAGCAGATTGACAAGATCCAATTGGACGAAGTTAAAGCGTCTAGCCGCCAAAACCCTTTCATTCGTTTTGAACAATCGAAAGAGTTGTTCCGTAACGCGTTAGAAGTTGAAAACCTTAGCCAAGGTTTTGAAAACGATCTGTTCAGTAACTTCAACGCCATTTTTGAAGTGGGCGAACGCGTAGCGATCATTGGTGAAAACGGCGTCGGTAAAACGACACTGCTTAACACCTTAGCGGGTGTACTTGAGCCTCGTAGCGGCAGCTATAAATGGTCTGAAAACGCGAACATTGGTTACTACGCTCAAGATCACGCGCACGATTTTGCCGAAGATATGAACCTGTTTGACTGGATGAGCCAATGGCGTCAAGAAGGGGATGACGAGCAAGTGATCCGCAGCTTCTTAGGGCGCATGTTGTTTGGCCAAGATGACATCAAGAAATCCGTTAAGGTCATCTCTGGTGGTGAACAAGGTCGTATGTTGCTTGGTAAACTAATGATGCATAAGCCAAACATGCTGTTGATGGATGAGCCAACCAACCACATGGACATGGAATCGATCGAATCACTCAACACGGCTTTGGAGAACTACAAAGGAACTCTGTTCTTCGTATCTCACGACCGCGTATTTGTGGACTCACTGGCAACGCGCATCATTGAAATCCGTGATAACAAACTGACCGATTTCAAAGGCACTTATGCTGAATTCTTGAAATCTCGTGGCGTAAACTAATCCACAGTTTACTCTTAAGAAAAGGCTTCCTGCGGGAGTAATGCCGATCAGTTAAGGCCAAAGTGATCGGTTGAACGATCCTTCAGAGCTGTCAAAATCCAAGTGTATTTAATGCACTTGGATTTTTTTATGGATGTTTCTCAAGCTCTAAACATAATTAATGATTGGAAACCTAGCAACGTTGAGACTTTGTCTGACTTACTTCCAATTGACCTCATCAACGAAGCTTATTCTCTTACTGATACCGTCACGATGAGAAAGAGGAAATTAACTCTAGAAT